>JBDUCE010000055.1:0-9210 GCA_040003635.1 Betaproteobacteria bacterium | reverse complement strand
GTGAAGAATCTCGAGGACGAGCTCGGCGTGCAGTTGTTCGAGCGCGGCAAGGGCGATGTGCTGGTGACGCCGGTCGGCGAGGAGGTCGTGGCGCAGGCGCGCCGGGTGCTGGAGGAGGCCGAGCAGGTGAAGGCCCTCGCGCGCCAGGGCACCAATCCCCTTCTCGGGCCGCTACGGCTCGGCATCATTCACACCATCGCCCCGTATCTGCTGCCGGAGCTGGTGGTGGCGCTGCGCACGCTGGCCCCGCGGATGCCGCTCGATATCGAGGAGAACATGACTGCGAACCTCGACCAGATGCTCCGCGGCGGCCTGCTCGATGCCGTCATTGTCGCGCTGCCGTTCGATGTACCCGGCGTGGCCTTGATTCCGCTGTATGAAGAAGCGTTTCAGGTCATCGTGCCGGTGGGCCATCCCTGGGCGCGGCGCAAGAACGTGCGTCCGGTCGAGCTCGCCACGGACAACCTGCTGCTACTCAACTACGGACATTGTTTCCGTGACCAGGTGCTCGATGTCTGCCACGAGTTCGCCCGGCCGGCGTCGCCGGGCAAGCAGGGCAACTCCCTCGAGACCATCCGTAACATGGTGACGTCGGGGATGGGCATCTCCGTCCTGCCCGCCACCGCCCTGACCGCGAAATACGCGAGTCCGCTGGTCAAGGCGGTCAATTTTGCACCGCCCGCGCCCACCCGGAGAGTCGTGCTGGCCGCGCGCGCGGGTTTCCCGCGCATGAGTGCGTTGCACGCCATCGCGCGTGCCGTGCCCAAGCTCAACTTACCCCTGACGGCGTTGCCTTCCGGCCCGCGACGGCTGGTGGCGTCCGAATGACCGCCCCGGCGGCGTAGAGCAACGCCCCGGAAAACACCAGCGCAGCGCTCCGGCTTTATTGGAGATTGGCGATGTAATGCGCCAAGCTCTCGATGTCTTCGTCCGACAGCGTGCCGGCGACACTGGTCATGTTGCCGGCATCGTTGGTGCGCCGTTTGGCCTTGAAATCCTGCAACTGCTTTTTGATGTACTGCGGATATTGGCCGGCGACCTTGGGAATCTCGTTTTGGCCGACGAATCCTCCCAGATGGCACATCGGGCAGAGCACGGCGTCGGAAATTTTGCGCCCTGCCTCGACTTTCGCACCGTCGGCCTTGAAGCTGATCGGCAACGACTTTTGCGCGGCGAAGAAATTGCCAAGCGCGATCATGTCGTCGCGCGACAGGTCGGCGGCCATGGGTGACATGACGGGATCGCTGCGGCGGCCCTCCTTGAAGTCCTTGAGCTGGATGTAGATGTAGCGCCAGGATTGTCCGGCGAGGATCGGCGTCTCCGGCGAGGGCGAGTTGCCGTTGGGGCCGTGGCAGGCGAAGCAGACTTCGGCCTTGGGGCGGATTGCCGCCAGTTGTGCAGGGTCGCTTTGGCCGTACGCGGGAATAGCGGCGGCGGCGACAAGGACGGCGGCGAGCGCAATAAAGGGTCTTGCCATGATGTGGGCGGCACCGTGCAAAGAAGCGGCCGCCACGCGAACGAGGCGGCCGCGGTTGGACAAGGCGAGTCTACGGAAGTGCAAACACGAAGACGCTGTTGCCGCGTTTGGCATCGATCTGGTTGTTGCCGCCTGCGTCAACGGCGACATACTGCTTGCCGCCGACCATGTACGACACTGCCGGCGAGTTGACGCCGGCGCCGCAGTTGTACTTCCAGAGCTCCTTGCCGGTCATCGCGTCGAACGCCTTGAACCAGCCGTTGGCTTCGCCGTTGAATACGAGATTGCCGGCGGTCGCGAGCACCCCGCCGATCAGCGGCTGTGGTGTCTTCGCACCCCAGGCCACCTTGCCGGTGTCGAGATTCACCGCGACCAGCCGTCCCCATTGCTCTTCAGCGGGGATCGTCTTGAACGCACCGCCGAGCCACAGCTTGCCGCCGGGGTACGGTGTCTCCTCGACGTGATAGGTCATCGGCTGGTGGAGATTCGCCGCGTAGGCCATCCTCGTCTTCGGGTTGACCGCCATCGGCGACCATTCGACGCCGCCATTCGCGCCCGGCAGCATCCTCGCCCCGTCCTTGGTCGGCAGCACCCACATGTTTTCCTGCGGGATCATCGCTTCCGAGAACCGGATCAGCTTCCCGGTGTTGCGCTCGTGCACATAGATGTGGCCGGTCTTGCCGCCATGGATCACGACGTCGACCATCTTGCCGCTCTTGTCCTTCGCCTGCGTCAGAATGGCCGGGCTGACCGCGTCGAGGTCCCACACGTCATGGGCGATGTACTGGAAGTGCCACTTGTAGGTGCCCTTGTCGAGATCGATCGCGACCATCGAGTTGGTGTACAGGTTGTCGCCGGGACGAATGGCGCCGTACAGGTCAGGGGAAGGGTTCCCCGCCAGAAAGAATACGGTGCGGGTCTTCTTGTCGATCGCCGGTGTCATCCATACGCCGCCGCCGAGCGTCTGGTAGAACGAGCTGTCCTTGGCGAACGCCGCTTTTTCCGCCGCGATGTCGCGATGCATGTCGCGGCCGGTCGCGTCCTTCGGATCCCAGACGCCCTCATGCCCCTTGTCCGGGATCGAGTAGAACGTCCACAGCAGCTTGCCGTCGTTCGCGTCGAACGCCTTGATGAATCCGCGGACGCCGTACTCGCCGCCGTTGGTGCCGATCAACACTTTGCCGTCGACGACCGCGGGTGCCATCGTTTCCGAATATCCCTTTTCAGGATCGGCGATCTGCGTTTCCCACAAGAGCTTGCCTGTCTTGGCATCGAGCGCGACGAGTTTGGCGTCGATCGTGCCCATGAACAGCTTGCCGCCTTCGATCGCGACGCCGCGGTTGTTGTTGCCGCAGCACACGGTGACGATCGGTCCGAGCTTCTGCTTGTAGTGCCAGAATTCCTCACCCGTCACCGCGTCGATCGCATAGACATGATTGAACGAGGTCGTCAGGAACATCACGCCGTCAACCACGATCGGCGCGGTTTGCATCGACTCGAGCACCGCGGTCTGGAACACGAATGCCGGCTTCAGCTTGCCGACATTGGCGGCGTTGATCTGGTTGCCGGGGTAGTACCGCGTCTGCTCGTAGCTGCCGTTGGGATGAATCCAGTTCCGGGCGTCACCGCCCGCGGCGTCGAGCATGGCCTGGGTGACCGCGGTCGGAGGCTTGGCCATCGCCTTGGCCATCGTGGTCGCCCCGCCGGAAATCTCCTGCGCCCATGCGCCAGTGCACACCAAGGACAGTGCCGAGGCCGTGGTAATGCTTAGGATCCCTTTACGAAATCGCATGTTTTCTCCCGTGTTTGCTGTCGCGACAAGCCGACCGTGTTTCAATGAGGACGCCACTGGCCCGCGGGCCAGGCGGCTTCGGCGTAAGCTAAGTTATAGTCGAAACCGGTGCAATTGAATACGGGTAACTGCTTGTGCGCCGCAGCATCGTGTTCCGACCCTGCACCAGACCCGTACCCACAGAGGAACCCAGATGACGCTTCGGTATGCCCTTGCCTGCGCGCTGCTGGTCGGCGTCCCGGCACTGTTGGCGCTAAACGAGGCCGCGTTCGCGGCCGATCAGGACCTGAGCGTCAACGCCCGCCTGCTGCTGGCGGCACGCAATGGCGACAAGGCCGCGGTTGATCGCGCGCTGGAGGCGGGCGCGGCAGCCAACTCACGCAATCGACTCGGTGAAACGGTGCTGTTGACGGCGCTCAAGAAGAACAACCTGGTCATGGCGAAGACGATGCTCGATGCCGGCGCCGATGTGAATCTGGCGGCGGTGGACGGTGTCACTCCGCTGATGGCGGCCGCCTATGCCGGACAGCTCGACATGGCGGCAACGCTGCTCGCGAAAGGCGCCGACATCAATGCCACGGATCGCCTGAAAAAAAACGCGATGACCTACGCGGCCGGTGAAGGTCAAACCGAAATCGTCGCGCTGCTGCTCGCCAAGGGCGTCGATCCGAACGCCATCTACAGCAATGACTTGACCGCCATGATGTGGGCCTCCGGTTTCGGGAAGACCGCCACGGTGAAGGTCCTGCTCGACGCCGGCGCCCGCGCCGAGCTGCGGGATAACCGGGGCAAAACGGCGCTGGACATGGCGCGCGAGGGCAGGCACGACGAGGTCGCGACGCTGCTGCAAGCCCGGCTTCCCTGACAGTCGGCGCCAAAACAACCGCTCACATGTCGGTCTCGGGCGCCTCCGCGCGTCCTTGGCGATCGCCTACCCCCGTCATGCGTTCCGGACGCGTCCGACCCCCATCCGCGCCAGCAGTCCGTCGCGATCGACCAGCGCATGCTTGAGGGCGCCGGTGATGTGCACCAGCACGGTGGCAGCGAGTAGCCAACTCGTCCATAAATGCATCTCGCTCATCAGGTCCTTGAGCGCCGGCTGCGGGCTGCCCCAAGCCGGCAGCGTCATGCCGAAGTACTTCACCGGATAGCCGCTCCATACCGACCCGAGGTAGCCCGCGAGCGGGTGGGCGACGAGTATCGCGTAAAGCCCGAAGTGGACGGCGTTCGCCAGCATGGACTGCCAGCGGGGCATCGGGGGCAGTGCCGGAGGTCGGTGTCCCAGGCGCCAGAGTATCCGGATCACCATCAGCGCGAGGATCGTCAGCCCGATCGACTTGTGCAGATTGAACGCGTCGGCGCGCATGCCGGCCGGCTGTTTAGGGATTTCCTGCATCCACCATCCCCACGCGAACTGGCCGATCACCGCCAAGGCGATCAGCCAGTGCAGGACGATCGCGGTGCGCGTGTAGCGTGTGCCGGGGGCAAAAGCCATCGAGTCGTGTAGGATAAATGAGGGCGTGGGCAAGGCAAAGCCCACCACCGAAGAAAGCTCCGCGTTTCGCGCAAACATCAATAGCATGCATCTCCCCCTGATCATTGCGGCAATGGCATCTTGCGTGGCGTTCGGCACGACCGCCGCACCCTTCGCTTACGTGTCAAACGAAGGCTCGGCCAGTGTTTCGGTCATCGACACGGCCACCGACAAGGTAACGGTGACGGCGAAGCTGGGCCAGAAGCCGCGCGGAATCGCGGTGTCGCCCGATGGCGCTCGGCTGTACCTGTCCGATCAGACGGCCGGCGCGCTGCTGGTCGTCGATACGGCCCGGATGGCCGAGATCGCGCGCGTCCCGCTCGGCGATTCGCCGGAGGCCATTTACGTTTCCGCCGACGGCAAATGGATCGCGGCCGCCATCGAGGAAAACGACCAGGTGCTGATCGTGGATACCGCAGCACTGAAGGTTGTACGCAGCGTCAAGATGCGCGGCAAAAACCCCGAGCACGCGGTCTGGAGTCCTGATGGGAAGTGGCTGTATGTCAGCGCGGAGGAGGCAGATAGCGTCGATATCGTCGACGTTGCCAAAGGCGAAGTGACCAAATCGGTGAAGGTCGGCGACCGCCCGCGCGGCATCGGCTTTCTGCCGGACGGAACACGCGCGTACGTGGCCGCGGAAAATGCCGACACGATCAACGTGCTCGACGTCGGCAAACAAGAGGTCATCGCGAAAATAAAGGCCGGCAGCCGCTCGAACGGTGTTGTCGTCCATCCCGACGGCAAGCATGTGTTCGTTTCCTCCGGCGGCGAGGGAACGGTGCAGGTGATCGATACCACGACCAACACCATCGTCGCCAAGGTTGCTGTCGGACGGCGTCCCTGGAACATGGCGTTGACGCGCGATGGCCGCACGCTCTATGTCGCTTGCGGCCGTTCGAACGCGGTGGCCGTGGTCGACACCGCCACCTACAGGAAGATCGGCGATATCCCGGTCGGCGAGTTGCCGTGGGGCGTGGCGATTCGCTGACTGCCGCGATGATGCAGTGGGCGGCGTTCGCGCGGCGACCGTGGACGCGCACGCTTGCACGCTTGCGCTCTTGCGCGGGCGCGCTTTACACGCCATCGCCCGCGCCCAAGCTCGACTTACCCCTGACGGCGTTGCCTTCCGGTCCGCGACGGCGGGCGGCGTCCTAAGATAAGCGCAAGCTCGTCAATCGAGTTGGTAAAGGAGGATGGGGACATGAGGCAACATTTCGACGCGTGGTCCTGGCTGGTGATTCTCATCACCTTGGGTCTTTTCGTCGTGGCGCTTTTTGCGAAGGGATTCACCCATGATCTGCTTCTCGAGGCGGGCGTCTTCCTGGTGTCCGTAAAGCTGATCCTGATGACGTACAAGAACGGCGTTCGGGCGGATGCGCTGCAGAAGAAATTGGATGAGATTCACGCGGTGGTGGGGCGGCTGGAAGGGAAAGCGCCGCATCCGGCGCTGTCGCCGACCGACCGGCCGCCGAGCAAAGGCGCTTACTAGCAGGTGACGAAACTCAATCGTCATCCCCGCTTGCGGGGGAATGACGGAGCAGTTGTCATGCAATAGGTAAGTGTCAATAGGTTCCTCAGCGCAGGGTTTGGGCCGCTGGCACGCCTCGGCGTCACTTTGCCTTCGAGTAGTAGCCATCGAAAACGGTTGTCCACGTCTTGGCGCCGTCACTCGATGTCTCCCATAGCTGACGCACGCGGCCGTCCGGCAGCGGCGTCCAGGTGATCCGCTGCAGCGCGATCACGCCTTGCGCGTCGGGTGCCGATTTCCCGGCGAGCACCATCTTGCCGTCGACGAATGCGCCGTCGAGCAGCAGCAGGCCGCCGCTGATGTCGACCCAGGTTTGATGCCATTGCCTGCGCTCGGCATCGTAGAGGTTGAGGCTCGACCCGGTGAACCCGCCGCCGCCCGTCCAGTTCTCGAACAAGGCGCACCCCTTGTGCAGGCTGGTGAGATGGTTTTCGCCCACGACCTTACCCGAGGGATCGCGTACCACCCAGTCGCCGAGCCAGAAATCGAACTGGCGGTGTTCCGGCGCGATACAACCCGGCGGTGTCTTGGGTGCCGGCACGACGGGGTTGTCTTCGGCGTTCGCGCCACTTGACGGAACGACCAGCAACGCCATTGCCGCGGCGATCAATAGACGAAGAGCAGGCATGGATTGTCACCTCGCATGGGTTCGGCCGCGGGACTCGATAGGCGCACGGCGTTGGGCGTGTGGGGATGAGCGGGCGGACAATCGGCCGCCTTGTCAACATGTCCCACGGCTCTCAGGGAAGCGCGTCGATTGTCACACTCGACGGGGGCGGGAACAACCTTTGTGACTGGCCTGCCGCAAACCGTGGCAAACATGGATTCGCCCGCGAGCGTTGCCGCGAGCACCGTCTTGCGCGCAATATCGATCGCACTCACATGACCCATCACGAAGTGGCCGGGGTGCAGCATCTGCCGGATCGGCGCGACGACCTGCTCGGGAAAGATCGACGCACCAAGGGCTTCGGGCAACATCGGACTGAAAGTTGTATGACTCTCTTCGCTGATCAACAACAATCGGTAGTCGGGCGGCAACTTGCCGTCGAGCGCGCGTGCGAGCGTGGTACCGGCAAATACGCCGCCGACAATCACAATGGTCTTGGTGGGATTCATAATTGCCGAAGCTCCCTTTTGGCCGGTGTTAGAGGGTGTCAAAAGCGCATCTGCTCTTTACACTCCGGGTTGGTCGGGGAGCACCGGCAATGCTTACGCGCCGGGGCGACGCGCACCGGTAAGTTTTGCGGTGACCTATTGACTAATCGTGTGATCGGGGCCGCTGCGTCCTCACGAACGGAGGCCGAGGTCAAGCGGCCGCGCCGGGTTCGGCTTCGTCGCGGTTGTGCCCCGACCCTCATCCAACCACCCAACGAAGGCGTCAGCATGTACAGGGAAAAAACTGCACCCGTGACGGGTCTGCACAGCTCCAGCATGTTCAAGGGCAAGACCGCGCTGGTCACCGGCTCGACCAGCGGCATCGGCCTGGGCATCGCCCAAGCGCTCGCGGCGCGCGGCGCCAACGTGATCCTCAACGGATTTGGTGACGCCGTTGCGATCGAAGAGCTGCGGGCGATGCTCGAGCGCGAGCACGGCGTCGCAGTGCGCTTCGATGGAGCGGATCTATCACAGCAGGCGCCGATCGAGGCCCTGATGGCAAAGGCGCTGGGCGAATTCGGCAGCGTCGACATCCTGATCAACAACGCCGGCATCCAGTTTGTCGCACCGATCGACGAATTTCCGGTGGCAAAGTGGAACGCCATCCTCGCGCTGAACCTGACCGCTTCGTTCCACACGATCCGGCTGGCGTTGCCGGCAATGAAGGCGAAAAAATGGGGCCGCATCATCAATATCGCCTCGGCGCATGCGCTGGTGGCGAGTCCCTACAAATCGGCGTACGTCGCCGCCAAGCATGGCGTCGCCGGCCTGACCAAGACCGTGGCCCTCGAGGTCGCTGAGCAAGGCATCACGATGAACGCCATCTGCCCCGGTTACGTATGGACGCCGCTGGTTGAAAAGCAGATTCCGGACACCGCCAAGGCCCGCGGACTCACCGAATCGCAAGTCATCAATGACGTATTGCTGCACGCCCAGCCGACCAGGCAGTTCGTGCAAATCGAAGAAGTGGCGGCATTGGCAGTGTTCCTGGCGAGCGATGCGGCGGCGTCCATCACCGGCGCGATCATTCCCATCGACGGTGGGTGGACCGCGCAGTAACCATTCGAACGATCATCTGCAGCAACGCAAGGAACGCACGTGGCAACCACGACCCCAAAGCGCCGCAAGATCCCAGGCAATGGCGCGGTCCAACTCGCCCGCCGACCGACACTACCCGGGCAGGTGGTCCTCGTGCTGCAGGGGGGCGGCGCCCTCGGCGCGTACCAGGTGGGCGTCTACGAAGCGTTGCACGAAGCGGGGGTCGAGCCCGATTGGGTCATCGGCACGTCCATCGGGGCGATCAACGCTGCGCTGATAGCGGGCAACGCGCCCGAAAACCGGTTGCCGCGACTGCGCGAATTCTGGTCTCGGGTCGAGCGCGAGTCCGGCCACGATCTGCTTCGTTTTTTCACCGGCTTGTCCAATGCACAGACCAACCTTACCACCGTCCTGCAGGGCATTCCGGCCTTCTTCACGCCCAACCTGCCCGCGTGGCTCAGCTCGCACGCGAAGCTTGGTGTCGAACAGGCGTCGTACTACACCACGGCGCCGCTGCGAAAAACACTGTCGGACCTGGTCGATCTCGAGCACATTGCGGCACAACACACCCGGCTGACCGTCGGCGCCGTCAACGTTCGCAACGGCGAGATGCGCTACTTCGACAGCCGTGACGAAACGGTCCATCTCGATCACGTGCTCGCCTCCGGCGCGCTGCCGCCCGCATT
>JBDUCE010000054.1:0-9227 GCA_040003635.1 Betaproteobacteria bacterium | reverse complement strand
CAGGTGACCGTCTGCGACCCGCGCGCCGAGTACTTCGAGACCTGGGACGTGCCCGGTGTCACGCTGGTGCGAAGCATGCCCGATGACACGGTAGAGGCAATGAATCTCGACGAACGATGCGTCGTGGTAGCACTGACCCATGACCCGAAACTCGACGACCTGGCCCTCATGGAAGCACTCAAGTCTCCGGCGTTTTATGTCGGCGCGCTCGGATCACGCGCCAATAACGCGAGGCGGCGTGAGCGACTGAAGGAATTCGAGTTGAGTGACACGCAGATTGCGCGACTGCACGGTCCGATCGGGCTTTACATCGGCAGCCGCACTCCACCGGAAATAGCGGTGTCCATCCTGGCCGAGATCACGGCCGTCAAGAATGGAGTGGCATTGCCGGACGCAGCCACGGTGGCGACGGCCAAAGAGCAGCGTGCGCCCGCCATTGCCGGGGCGATGGCGTAGGTGTCCGGGTCCGCCATTTCGCTCGACGGCTCCGGGTGCAATCGGGCGTCGCGTCGCCGGACTTGCCCGCGTCCTGGCATCAAGCAATCCATGCTGCGTCGTGGCGGTTGTGCCGGGTTGGTCGCTTGCGCACTCCTGGTCGCGATTCCGGGCGTCGATGCCTCGGCGGCGGAAGCCGGGGCTCCTGCGCCCGACCGTGGCACCGGGACCGCATCGACGCTGGGTTACGATCGGTGGTACGTCCAGACCAGTGTCCTGACCACGCATTTCCATAGCGATCCGGCGCACAACGACCAGCAGCGGCTGGTCGACGTGTCATGGCGCTTCCGTCCCGAGTGGCTCGTCGGCGCGGCCGTCTTCCACAACTCGTTCGGCCAGCCGTCGCAGTACGTGTATGGAGGCTGGATGACGCACCCGGTCGCGGCGGTGCCCCCGCTGTACCTCAAGATCACCGCGGGTGCGGTGCACGGCTACAAAGATCCCTACCGCGACAAGATCCCGTACAACAGCAAAGGGGTGGCGCCCGGGATCATCCCGTCGATCGGCTACTGCTATCGCGCCGTGTGCTCGGAGCTGGTCGTGTTCGGCGCAGCGGGCGTGACGCTTACCTTTGGCGTCAAAATCCCCTGACCGCGGGAGGCCCGCTCCCAAGGCCTCGCGCGGTGCAGCCGAGGGTCAGCGGGCGGGAGCGCCTTCGCGTATCGCCGATTTGAGCATGGCGCGCAGATCAGGCGTGTCCTTGTGGTCGTGAACGGCTACGGCGTGCTGCACGGCAGCCTCGAGGAGCTCCGTTTCGGAGTCGGCGGATAGCGCAACGGTGCAGTTGGTTTCGCTCGGATAGTCACGGCAGTCGACGTACTTGCGCATGAGTGCCTCCATGGATGGCGGTGGGCGCGCCGCCCAAGCCCGCGAGGCAGCGCGAAGGGTATACTTTGCGCGACGGCGGACGGCATCGGAATACGCATTTTTGCGTAAGGCCTTCTCGCTGTTTCCGGAGGAGAGATGGCACGAGCTCAGCGCGCTTCGGCCCGACCGGCGATCGAGCTTCTGCATGCCCTGATCGAGGCGACCCCCGATCGGACGCGCTTTGCGCGGACCGGGGTCGAGATGCTGCCCACCCTGGTCGCCTCCGACTTGACCACCTTGTCCGTGTGCCACCTCGATACCGGACAGCGCGAGGTGATCGGCCATCCGGGCCCGGCCCTTGCTGCCGAGGACATCGCCGCCTTCGACCGGCATTTCTTCGAGCATCCACTGGTGCGATTTCATACCGGCCACCCGGGAGGCGGCGCGCATCGGTTGTCGGACGCCATGCCTGCCCGCCAATTCAAGCGAACGGCCCTTTACAACGACTATTACCGGCGGATCGGCATCCGCAATGCGGTAGCCGTGCCCCTGCACGTCGACCCATGCCTCCTGGTGAGCTTCGTGCTCAACCGCACGGGCCGCGACTTCACTGATGACGAGATGCGCAACCTCGAGGCCGTCCGTCATGGACTGGCCTCGCTGTACCGGCACATGCTCCTGCTCGAGCGCCATGCCCGGTCGCAGTTGCGCGTGGCCAACGACGAACGAATGAGTCCGGATTCGCTGCCCATCGGGCGCGCACCGGCGCCGGCAACGCAGTCATTGACCCGGCGTGAGCGCGAAGTCCTGTCCTGGGTCTCCTCGGGCAAGAGCGACGCCCAGATTGCTGCGATCCTCGGCCGGAGCGTTCGCACGGTGCACAAACATCTGGAGCACGCCTACGTGAAGCTGGGTGTCGAGAATCGCACCGCCGCCGTCATGCGGCTGCGACAGCATGGGCACCCCTTCGCAGGTTGATCCGGCGAACGGGCGGGGCTTCAGCGTGATTCCAGCACGATGTCGCCATAGCACGCCGACGCCGATTCGCCGGTGTTGTCGGCGTCCGTCATGATGGCAACGCCCGAGATCGGCGGGGGTTCTTCGCCGAAGGCCTGGCGGTAGTCGGTCGCAATGTCCCGCTCGTAACCGCGCCATTGGCCGATGTTCGCCGGACCACTCTCGACCACCACCATTCGTACGCGGTCGGTGTAGGCGTTCGGGACCATGGTGCCGACGGGCGCCGACGTATCCCAGACGTAGACCAGCGCCGCATGCGGTATATCCCCGTAGAGGACACGGGCAGCGGCGAATTTCGCGCGCTGCGGAAGGGACAACCGCTCCGGCGAATAGCGGAACGTCACATAGATGCGCGCGACGTAATCGTCACCCTCGCGCCGGTGAACATCGCCTTTGCGCAGCAGCGCATCGGCCTTCCATCGCCATGCCAGGCGGGCGCTCCCGGACACCTGCCTGTCGAGCGGGCGGACGAGGCCCGACGCCGAGGCCCGTGCCGTGGCGCACATCACCACGCCCGTGGACGGATCACTCATTGCCGCATATTCGGTGTGGCGATCGATGCCGGAAAACGTGAGCGGTCTCCAGCCCTCGGGCAATCGTGTTCCCGGCGATAGCGTGGAGAAGGCACCGATGACCTCGCGCCGTGGTTCGCCACTGACGCGGTCTGCGCCGCCGGCGAGCGCCAGCGCCAGCATGGATGCACCAAGGAACCGCTGAACAACTCCTGCATGATGGCGCCGCTTTGCCCAACGCGAATGACTGCCGCGTTGGGCGACAGCGACGCGACGAAGGCCGTGGCGCATTGCAACATTCAAAGCAACACCGCTGGCTCGGGGTTCAGCTGTTGCCACCGGCGAAAATCTTCGAGCCGGTCGATGTCCCAGAGCGATGGCAGCTCGCGCCAGGTCGCACCGGTCGTGGCCAGTCGCGCGCGGGTAGCTGCCATGACGTCTGCCGTGCTCCATGCGATGTCACTGAAGATGTCGAGTGGCCGCGCGAGACCGATCAACACGTAGCCTCCGTCTTCTGCCGGCACCACGACGGCATCGCGGTCCCGCAAGACGTCGGCTGCCGCCTGCAGATGCGCGGGCCCGAGCACAGGACAATCGGTCCCGACCAGGAGCGCCCGCTGATGGCGGGCAAGGGCATGCTGCAGGGCATGTTGCATTCGCTCACCGAGCGTTGCGCCGTGCTGGGGATGCAGCGTCGCCCCGAAGGTCCTGGCCCAACGCGCGAAGGCGGGATCGCCCGCATCCGGATCGCACCACAGCTCGATGCCGCCAATCGTACCGGCATCGCGCGCCGCAACGCCAACGGCCAGCATCCGCTCCACCAGCGCCAGGTGCAACGCGCAGGCCGCCGTGACGCCGATGTCGCGCGCGAGTCGGGTCTTGACCCGGCCGGGAACGGGCGCCTTGGCGAACACCTGCAGCACCGGAGCGTCGGCGGGTGCGGGCGTATCGCCGTGCGGCGGGTATCGCGCAGCGAGCGCCAAAGGCGACACTCCGCGCCAATAATCCCAGCGCAGTCGCCACATGTGCAGCACCTCGCGAACGATCCCGTAGCGTTCCCAGCGGCGGCCCGACGTCCGTACTCGCGCCCGGGTGCACAGTGGCATCCCACTGTGACGTTTGAGGGCGATCGACAGCGCAATGTCTTCCATCAGCGCCTGGCGCGGAAAGCCGCCGACGCGCTGGAACAACTCGCGCGTCACGAAGATCGCCTGATCGCCGGTGGCGATGCCGGTGATGCGCGAACGGGCATTCATCATGAACGCGATCAGGCGAAGAAGGCGAGGGCGGCCGCCGATGTCGACGTCGAATCGGCCCCAGTAGCGCCCGCTGGCCTGATAGTCGTGCAGCATTCGGGTCAGCGCCGCGCTCGCCAGAACGCTGTCGGCGTGGAGAAACAACAGCAGTTCACCGTGCGCTGCCGCGGCGCCGGCGTTCATCTGCAGCGCTCTTCCGCGCGGGGCCGTGAAGGCGAGGTCGGCCAGCGGTGCGGCAATGCGCAGCGTGGCATCACGGCTGCCACCGTCAACGACGATGACCTCATGTCCGGCGGCACGCAGCGGCTGCAACGGCCATAGCGTGGCGGTGATGCCGGCCGCTTCGTCGAGCGCGGGAATGACGATGGAAACCCGCATCGCAGTGGGCGCGGACGAAGGCCCGCTCACGAACGTGGCATGCAAACGCCTACGACAGCGCGCCGCCGCAGCTCGAGCCCTGTCCCGCCGTGCACCCGTAGCAATGATCGGCGATGGCGATCGGCGCCGGCCCCAAGTCACTGGACAGGAGATCGCGCAGATGCACCCGCGGCTTGGCCGGCAGCATCAGTGGAATTCCCAGCATCTGGTTGAAATCGCAGTCGTAGACGAAACCGCGATAATCGATGCTGACCATGGTCCGGCACATCACGTGCTCGAGATTGTCCGGGTTGTGGGCGGCGCGCAGGGTGCGCATGTAGTCGGCGAACCGGCCTGCCGAAACGAGCGTCGAGCCGAAGCGCGCGATCGGCATGTTGGCCAGCGTGAACAGCGCGTTGAAGGTTATCCCGAAATGGGTCCCGAGCTCGCGCCGGTAAGCGGCCTCCAGCGCCGGCTGCGGCGGCGGCAGGCTCGCACCCACCGGGTTGTAAACGAGATTGAGCACGAGTGCGCTACCTTCGCGCGCATAACCCAGCGCGTTCAGCTTCTGCAGCGCCAGGACGGACGACTCGAACACCGAGTCCCCGCGCTGCTGATCGACATTGGCTTTGGAATAACACGGAAGCGATGCCGTCACTTCCACGCGCTCGGAGGCGAGGAACGAGGCAAGATCCTCGAACCCGGGCTCGTTCAGTATCGTCAGGTTGCACCGATCGATCACCCTCACGCCGAAGGCGCGGGCCTCGCGCACGAGATGGCGGAAATGCGGGTTGAGCTCCGGGGCGCCGCCGGTCACGTCCAGTGTCGCCAAGCCCCGCGCTTTCAGGACGGCGAGCACCTGATCGATCACCTCGCGGGTCATCATCTCCTTGCGGTCGGGACTTGCGTTCACATGGCAATGCAGGCACGCCTGGTTGCATTTGTAGCCCAGGTTGACCTGCAGCGTGTCGAGCTTGCGCCGCGTGATCGGCGGAAAATCAGTCTGCTTCAGCAGGGGCAGCGTGGCGTGCATGGGCGCTCGTGTCGGAGATGGGGATGGGATGTGGGATGCACGCGGGTGGCGAAGGATACGGCAGCTCCGCCGCCGCTTCCGGAAACGCGCCCCCCGCGGCGAAATTGCTATAGGGCTCGCCGCAGAGGGCAATCGCCCGGACGTGATCGGGAATGGCGATCGAAGTGACGCGCATCATGGGGAATCCTTGGCGGCGACGGAGACTTTTGCCGATTTCTTTCTGAACATGATGGGAAGGAGTGCCAGTACGCCCAGCAGTGCGAACGCCAGGAGTGTCCCGCCGGATACGAGGTCGCGGCTGGATTCGATTCTACCGAGCGTCTCGCCAAGATTCACCAGAACAAAGCTTCCGGGGATGATGCCGATGAGTGTGGCCAGCACGTAGGTGCGCAGCGGAATGCCGGCCAGCGCGGGTGCCAGGTTCACCAGGAAGAACGGAAAGAGCGGCACCAAGCGAAGGAACAGCAGGAAATTGAAGGCATGGGCCGCGAACCCCGCCTGCATCCGCTCATAGAAGCCGCCGAGGCGTTTGCGGGCGAAGTCCGCGAACAGGTAGCGCGCGCCCAGGAACACGAGGGTCGCGCCGGTGCTGGCGGCCAATACCGTCAGGATCGTACCGGCCCAGCGGCCAAAAACAAATCCCGCGGTCAATGACAACACCGCAGCGCCAGGAAGGCTCAGCGTCACCACGATGACATACACGCAAAACCCGATGGCGAGTGCCGCCGCGTAATGCTGGCCGGTGAACTGCAGCAGGGTGTCGCGATGCTCCTTGATGTGGGCAAGATTGAGATACCGCGGCCCGCCGAGCGCAAAGAAGGCGCCGAATGCGAGCACGAAAATAATGGCCAGGGCAATCTTGCCCCACGGCGGAGTGCGGCGCGTTGCCGGGGAGGCCGCAGCCGGCTTCATGCGCCGCGCAACTGGAAAATGCGCTGCAGCCAGCGTTTGCCCGAGGGCGAGAGGCTGGCTTTGAGCCGCTGGTCGGCGACGCGCCGATTGGTCTGGGCCCACGTCGGATAAGGATGGATGGTGCCCGACACCGCACTCGCCTTCAGTCCCTGCTGCATGGCCAAAGCGTATTCGCCGATGAGGTCGCCGGCGTGTGCGCCGACGATCGACGCGCCCATGATCCGGCCTCGCGGATCGGTGATGAGCTTCGCGAATCCCGTGGTGTCGCTTTCGGTCCGGGCGCGATCGTTTTCCGCGATGTCGAAGCGATAGACACGGTGGTCGATCGACTGCGCACGCACCTCGGTTTCGGACAGCCCCACGCGAGCGAGCTCGGGGTCGGTATAGGTACACCACGGAACAACCGGCGAAGGCTTGGCCCACGCCATGTGAAAGAGGGCGTGGCGCAGCACGATGCCGGCGTGATGCTCGGCCAGGTGCGTGAACTGATAGCTTCCGGCGACGTCACCGACGGCGAAGATCCGGGCGTTGCTGGTTTGCAGCCGCGCATTGACCACCAGCCGTCCTTTGGCCGATTCCACACCGGCGGCCGCGAGGTCGAGGTCTTCGATGTTGGGCTTGCGGCCCACCGCCACCAGGAGATGCGAGGCGGCAAGCGTGCGCTCGCGGCCATCGGTCTTGATGATGAGGCGCAAGGCGCCGGCGTTGCCCTCGACCCGGGCCAGCGTGGACTGCATCGCGAAGGCGACCCCTTCCTGCTCCATGCGCGCACGGACCACCGCCGCCATGTCCGGGTCTTCTTGAGGCAGGATCTGCGCCGCGATATCGGCAACCGTCACTTCGCTGCCAAGTCGTCGCAGTGCCTGTGCCAACTCGCAGCCGATCGGCCCTCCGCCCAGGACGACGAGGGAGGGCACGGGCTCGCGTAAATGAAATACCGTCTCGTTGGTGAGGTAGGGCACCTCGGCCAGGCCCGGGATCGGAGGAACAGCAGGCCGGGAGCCCATGGCCAGCACGAAGGCCCGCGCGGTGAGCGTGCGCCCGTTGACCGTGAATGCATCGTGTCCCACGAAGCGTCCCGTGCCGAGGATAACGTGGACGCCCAGGCTCTCGAACCGCTCGGGGCTGTCGTGCGGCGCGATTCCGGCGATGACATCGGCAACGCGTTGCATGACGCGGGCAAGGTCGGGCTTGGGGTCCGCCGGCGTAATGGCCCAGCGGGCCGCCTCGCGCATCTCATGGGCAATGCGTGCGGACTTGATGAGGCTCTTGGAGGGAACGCAGCCGGTCCACAGGCAATCGCCGCCGAGACGATGTTTCTCGACGAGCGCGACCTTGGCGCCGAGCGCGGCCGCGCCGGCCGCCGCGACGAGGCCACCCGAGCCTCCGCCGATGACAACCAGATCGAACTCCGCCTTGGCCAAACGTCCTCCTGTGGGGTACCGGCGACATGAAGCCGTTGGAAGCTTCCGCGCAACTATCGGTTGGTCGCCGTCTGCGTGCGCTTCTTACGTGGCACGCGCTTCAAAGCCAGAGCATAACCGGTCAGGCTTGGGCGCAGGCGAAAGGGTGCGGGCATGCATCGATGCGATACTGCCTCCAACGCATCAATGGAAGTCGCGAGAGCGGCTGCGCAACTCGCCCAGGAGCGGCGAGAGATCGGCCAGATGTCCGGCGACCACGTGCACCACGCTACCCTCGCGCTCGACCGTACCATGGACGCCCATCAACCGGGACCCCAGCAACTCGCGCCGCTGCCGATCGGAAAGATCGCGCCAGACGATGACATTGATGGTTCCGGTTTCGTCTTCGAGAGTCACGAAAATGACCCCACTGGCAGTATCCGGGCGCTGGCGGCCGATGACGAGGCCGCCCACGCGCACCAGCCGTCCATGCGGCGCATGCGCGAGTTCATCCGCGGTGATCATTCGCCGGCGGGAAAGACGTGCGCGCAACAACGCCAATGGATGGCGCTGCAGCGTGAGGCCAAGGGTGCGGTAATCGGCGACGATGTCCTGGCCTTCCGTCGGCGTGGTGAGCGCCGGGGCGGATTCGTCGAAAACACTTTCGGCGAGCAACGCGGGCAGGCGCTCCACCCCGGCGACCTCCCATACCGCCCCGTGGCGATGTCCCGCGAGGGCTTTGAGCGCCCCCGCATCAGCGAGACAATCGAGATCACCCTTGTCGAGTCTGGCGCGGCGGGCAAGATCGGCGACGCTGGCAAAAGGCGTCTCTGCACGCGCCGCCGCGATGCGCTCGGCGCCGATCCTGGATAGTCCCGAGACCAGCCGCAGACCCAGGCGAAGAACCGGGGCCGGAGACGACCTTTCTGCATCGCCTTTTTCACCGGCAAATTGCGGCGGTTGAAAAGTCGTCTCCGGCCCCTCTTCCAGCGTGCAATCCCAATCGCTGCTCAGCACGTCCACCGCGCGTACTTGGACACCATGCCGGCGAGCGTCGAGCACGAGCTGCGCCGGCGCGTAAAAGCCCATCGGCTGGGCATTGATCAAGGCCGCGCAAAAGGCGGCGGGCTCGTGATGCTTCAACCATGCCGAGATGTAGACCAGCAGCGCAAATGAAGCCGAATGCGATTCCGGAAAGCCGTATTCGCCAAACCCCTGGATTTGCTGACAGACCTGCCGCGCAAATGCTTCGGTGTAACCGCGGGCGCGCATCCCGTCGACCAGCCGAACCTCGAACTTTTCCAGCCCGCCGCGCCGGCGCCATGCCGCCATCGAGCGCCGTAGCTGATCGGCTTCGCCCGGAGAAAAGCCGGCCGCGACGATGGCGAGCTGCATCACCTGTTCCTGGAAGATCGGCACGCCCAGCGTGCGCTCC
>JBDUCE010000445.1:0-2762 GCA_040003635.1 Betaproteobacteria bacterium | reverse complement strand
CACGAGCCTGGTCATCGTGACCCACGATCCCGAGCTTGCCGCGCGTACCGATCGCACGCTGCACTTGGTGGATGGCGTACTGCGACCATAGGGTGAGGCCCGACGTTCGCCGCCGTCGCGCGCCGCCTGCGGATGCAATGAAAGTCGTTGCTGACCCTGTTGCTTCGTTCAATCGATCGGCAATGGCGCCTCGTCCATGAGCGCGATCTGCTCGCGCAACTCCAGGATGCGGTCCTGCCAATAGCGCTGGGTGTTGAACCAGGGAAAAGCGGCGGGAAAGGCCGGGTCATCCCACCGCCGCGCGATCCAGGCCGCGTAGTGGATGAGGCGCAGCGTGCGCAAGGCTTCGACCAGGTGCAGCTGCCGCCGATCGAATTGCCAGAACTGCTCGTATCCTCGCAACACGTCCGAAAGCTGCAGGGACATATCGGCGCGGTCGCCGGCGAGCAGCATCCACAAATCCTGGATGGCAGGGCCGCTGCGGCTGTCATCGAAATCGACGAAATGCGGGCCGTAGTCGGTCCACAGGATGTTGCCTGCGTGGCAGTCGCCGTGCAGTCGAATCGCGGGCGTTTCACCCGCGCGGTCGTAGCAGCGGCGCACGCCGTCGAGCGCGAGGTTGATCCCGGTCCGGTACGCGTCGACCAGATCCGGAGGCAGGAAATCATTGCGCAGCAGATAATCGCGCGGCTCTTCACCGAACGACGCGATGTCGAACGCCGGGCGATGGATGAACGCCTGCGTCGAGCCCACGGCGTGAATCCGCCCGATGAAGCGACCGATCCATGCCAGCGTGCTGCGATCTTCGAGCTCCGGCGCCCGCCCCCCGCGATTGTCGTACACCGCGAACCGAAAGCTCGCATGCGTCAGAAGGGTCGTGGTCCTGCCATCGGACGTGTGCACAGATCGCAACGCGCGCGGCGCAACGACGGGGATTTCACGTGCGTCGAGCTCCAGGGCGAAGGCATGCTCTTCGGCGATCTGGGCATCGCTCCAGCGGCCAGGACGGTAAAATTTGACCACCACGGCAGGCGCGTCGCTGATGCCCGCGCGGTAGACGCGGTTTTCGTAGCTGTTGAGCGCCAACAGGCGGCCATCACCCTCGAGGCCTGCCGACTGCAGCGCGTCGAGCACGCAGTCCGGCGTGAGGTCGGCATAGGGCGGCGTGACGGAACGGTCCATGCCCCATTCTACGGCGCGGGCGAGGCAGGCTGCGCGTTGACCGCGATCGGGCTTCCATGGGCACGCGCGGCGCGCCGCTACCCGAGGCCGAGCCCTTCCGCCGCGATCCGCTTTTAGGTGTCCGGGTGCACGCGGTGGTGTTCGACGGTTAATATCGCACCGTCCGGGATGCCCATTCTCGTTGGCTCGAAGGGAAGCAGGCGCGATGCGTAGCGAGAAGATCAAGATGCTTGCCGGCGAGTTGTACGATCCGTTCGATCCTGAGCTATCGGCGGAAAGACTCCGGTCGCGGGAGCATTGCCACGCATTCAACGCCACGGCGCAAGGCGATGCTGCGAAACGCGGTGCGCTTCTGTCCGCGCTCCTGAAAGCTGCCACCGACGCCACTATCTGTTCCCCTTTCTTCTGCGACTACGGCTACAACATCCACCTCGGCGCAAATGCCTATTTCAACTTCAACTGCGTAGTGCTCGACGTCCTGCCCGTCACGGTGGGCAGGAATGCGCTGTTCGGACCAGGCGTGCACATCTATACGGCAATGCACCCGATGTCGGCCCGCGAAAGACGCAGCGGGCTCGAATTCGGTCGTCCAGTCACCATCGGCGACGACGTTTGGGTCGGGGGCGGCGTGATCATCTGCCCGGGCGTGCACATCGGATCAGGGTCTGTCATCGGTGCCGGAAGCGTCGTCACCCGCAGCATTCCAGCGGGTGTGTTCGCCGCGGGCAATCCGTGCCGGGTCATTCGTCGCATCGAAGACCCGCCTGCGATCGAATGACGCTGGACCCTGCCATCGAGCGGACCGAACCGCGAAGCCGGCGTCTGCGGCTCAGGTCGGACGCCGGGCGCTCGCACGCACGGACCGGGTGCGATCAATTCGTAATGAGCCCATGACATCCGACATGGCCCTCGCCTTCTGTCTGTTCGCATTTGTCACGTCGGTGACGCCAGGGCCCAACAACATCATGCTGCTGGCGTCGGGGATGAACTTCGGCTTTCGCGCATCGGTCCCCCACATCCTTGGCATCAGCAGCGGCTTCCTGGTCATGGTGGTTGCGGTCGGGCTGGGCCTCGCAGAGATATTTGCCGGCTATCCCCAGACCTACACGGCGATGAAATGGGTCGGGGCCGGCTATCTTCTCTATCTGGCGTGGACCATCGCCACGTCGGATGCTCCGGCCACCGAAGGCGCCACCGAAACAAAGGGCAAGCCAATGACTTTCTTCGGGGCGGCCGCTTTTCAGTGGGTGAACCCCAAGGCGTGGGTCATGGCCGTTGGAGCGTTCAGCACCTACGTCCCGGCAACGGCCGGGCTCGCCCTCATTGTCGGAGTTGCCGCGCTCTTCGCAGCGATCAATGCGCCCAGCGTTTCCGTATGGGCAGTCTTCGGTTCGAGCCTGCGCCGGCTGCTTCAAATGCCCCGCTATCGCCGCCTGTTCAACGTCGGCATGGCGGCACTTCTTGTGGTGTCGCTCGTGCCGCTGTTGCAGGCATCCTGACAAGGCGCTGCAAACCACCGTCCGGCGGCCGTCGGCGAGGCCGTAATTTCGAGCGGCCCTAATATTCCACTGGCACCGGAT
>JBDUCE010000053.1:0-9252 GCA_040003635.1 Betaproteobacteria bacterium | reverse complement strand
AACCCTCCCGCGCTTCGTTGCGCAACCCTCCCGCGCTTCGTTGCGCAACCCTCCCGCGCTTCGTTGCGCAACCCTCCCCTCGTCATCCCTGCGAACGCAGGGATCCATTTTTGCTGTGGCATTCGCGCCCCGAAAGTGGATTCCCGCATCCGCGGGAATGACGAAGGCTTTGTTACCCTTTGCGGTGGCGCGGACCACGCCTACCTGAAAAAAGATTCCCGCGTGCGCGGGGAGTGACGGAGTGCATGGCATGGCGCGCCGTACGCGGTCAGTGCACGTACAATGGCCGTCGGCCGCATGGCCTGGTGTTTCAGGAGACACACTTGGACGATTCGACGCATGACGCACAGCGCCGGCGCTTGCTGGTGAACGCCGGCCTGATCGGCATGGGTGGGGTGTTGGCAAGCTTGTCCGGCGCCGGTGATGCGGCCTCCGGTCCAGCGACTGACGCCGCCGATCCGCTGACCGCCCAGGAGTACTGGGCCGACAAGAACGGCGTCCGGCTGTGGGTGTATCGCAAAGCCTCGCAGCGTGCGCTCACGGGGCGACGACCGGTACTGTTCCTGGTTCACGGCAGCTCGTATTCGGGCAAGACGATGTTCGACCTCAGTGTGCCGGGTCGCACCGACTACTCGTTCATGGAGCATTTCGCGCGCCTCGGCTTCGACGTCTGGACCATGGATCACGAAGGGTACGGCCACTCCGACCGGACCGCTTCGAACTCCGATATCGCGAGTGGAGTCGACGATCTCAAGGTCGCCATGGCTATCGTGACCCGGGAGACCGGCCAGAGTCGTGCGGCGTACTTCGGGCAATCGTCGGGGGCGCTGCGTGCGGGACAATTCGCCAACCGTTATCCCGAGCACGTGAGCAAGCTCATGCTCGATGCGCTGGTGTGGACCGGCAAGGATGCGCCGACCCTCATCCAGCGCAAGAAGATGCTGCCGGCGCTGCAGGCGAGCAATGTACGCAAGATCGATCGCGCGTTTTACACGAGTGTGTTCACGCGAGACGATCCCAAAGCCGCCGAGCCGATGCTGGGAGAAGTCGTGGCCGATGCCGAGCTTCGTTACGGCGATACCGTGCCTACCGGAACCTATCTCGACATGGTGACCAAGCTTCCGCTCGTGGATCCGGAAAAGATTCGCTGTCCGGTACTGATCACTCGCGCGGAGCACGACGGCATCGCGACCGACGAGGACATCCTGGGATTCTTCGAGCGCCTGCCTACCGCCGACAAGCAGCTCGTCAAGATCGGCGGTCTCGCCCACACGGCGCCGCTCGGTATCAATCGCCACCGGTTCTGGCACGCGCTGCATGCCTTTCTGACCATGCCCGAAACGCGCGCAGCCGGCGCCTGAATCGGGGTGCGCGGCGCCTGGAGTGAAGGGTACGGCGCCTGCAGCCGAGCGCATTTCCGGCCATGAAATATACCGACCTGCGCGACTTCATCGCTCAACTCGAGCGCCGCGGAGAGCTGCGACGCATTGCCGTTGAGGTCGACCCCCGTCTCGAAATGACCGAAGTCTGCGATCGGGTGTTGCGCGCTGGCGGACCGGCGCTCCTTTTCGAGCGGCCGAAGGGACATTCGATTCCGGTGCTCGCGAATCTGTTCGGGACGTCGCAGCGGGTGGCGCTGGGCATGGGGGAGGAGTCGACCGCTGCGCTCGCAGACGTGGGCAAGCTGCTCGCGTTCCTGAAGGAGCCGGAACCGCCCAAGGGTCTGCGCGACGCGTGGCAAAACACCCGGCCGGTGTTCATGCAGGTGCTGCACATGGTCCCGAAAGAGCGCAGCAGTGCGCCGTGCCAGGAAGTCGTGTGGGAAGGCAGCGATGTCGATCTCGCCCGGCTGCCGGTGCAAACCTGCTGGCCCGGCGATGCGGGCCCGCTCATCACGTGGGGATTGACCGTCACCCGCGGTCCGCACAAGACGCGCCAGAACCTCGGCATCTACCGGCAGCAGGTGATCGCGCGCAACAAGGTGATCATGCGCTGGCTCGCCCACCGCGGCGGGGCGCTCGACTTTCGTGATCATGCGATGGCGCATCCCGGGGTGCCTTTCCCAGTGGCCGTGGCATTGGGCGCGGACCCGGCCACGATCCTCGGCGCGGTGACACCGGTGCCGGATTCGCTGTCGGAGTACCAGTTCGCCGGCTTGCTGCGCGGCTCGCGGACCGAGATCGTGAAGTGCCTGTCCCATGGCTTGCACGTTCCCGCGTCGGCCGAGATCGTGCTCGAAGGCTTTCTTCATCCGGATGCGAGCGATCCGACCGGCTTCGAGACCGCGCTCGAAGGTCCGTTCGGCGATCACACCGGCTATTACAACGAAGCCGAGCGTTTCCCGGTGTTCACGATCGAGCGCATCACCATGCGCCGCGATCCGATCTATCACTCGACCTATACGGGCAAGCCGCCGGACGAGCCTGCCGTGCTCGGGGTTGCCTTGAATGAGGTCTTCGTTCCTCTGTTGCAGAAGCAGTTTCCCGAGATCACCGATTTCTATCTCCCGCCCGAAGGCTGCTCGTATCGCGTGGCCGTCGTGGCGCTCAAGAAGCAGTATCCCGGACACGCCAAGCGGGTGATGTTCGGCGTATGGAGCTTTCTGCGCCAGTTCATGTACACCAAATTCATCATCGTGACCGATGACGATGTCGATGTGCGCGACTGGAAGGAAGTCATCTGGGCGCTTTCCACGCGGGTGGACCCGACGCGGGACACCTTGCTGGTGGAATCGACCCCGATCGATTACCTCGACTTCGCTTCGCCGGTGTCCGGCCTGGGGTCCAAGATGGGCATCGACGCCACCCACAAGTGGCCAGGGGAGACCACCCGCACCTGGGGTACGCCGATCGCGATGGATGCGACGGTCAAGGCGCGGGTCGATGCATTGTGGGCATCGCTGGGGCTTTAAGCGCCCGGTCACGCCGGCGACGAGCACACCGGTATAGTTGCACCAAGTCATCGGAAGTGTGAGGGGCCGATGGTCGATCCAGGCAGGCGCACGTTCGCAACATGCCATTGAACTGGGGCCTTGCCGGCCCTATCTATGGCCTGCTCATGTCCGGCACCCATAAGGAGGCAACCATGGCCGATTTTCCCGCACCCGAAACGGTTACCCGCACTGTCGTTGCTCCCGAAGCGCCGATCACGGCCACGATGGTGGCCTATGCGTTGTTCGGCGTAGGCGCGGTCGCCACGTTGCTCTCGTCGGGTTTTCCGGTAGCCCTTCCCCTGTTCGGGCTCCTGGGTATCGTGGGTGTCATCATCGCGTACGTGAAGCGCGACGACGCACGGGGCACGTGGGTCGCGTCGCACCTCAAGTGGCTGATCCGCACCTTCTGGTACTCGCTGCTATGGGGCTTCGTGGGGTTCCTGGTGCTGGTGACGCTCGGGCTCATCCTGATCGGTATTCCGATCGCGATTTTCATCTGGGCGGTGGCCTCGATCTGGGTGATCTATCGCGTCATCAAGGGCTATCTCCTGTTCAAGGACAATCGTCCCATTCCGGGGATGTGATCGCGTCGTTCCCGCGCTCAATGCGAGGTGGGCTCGCTCCATGTTGCGCCATTGCGATAAACCCACTGCACCAGAAAATCGAGCGCGGGTTGCCCGCGTGCGGCCTGCGGGTGATTGATGAGCGCGACGACCACGAAGCGACGCCCGCCCGCGTCGAGCACATAGCCCGCCAGCGCCCGCACGCCCTCGAGGCTGCCGGTTTTCAATAACGCCTGGCCGAGTACCGAGCCGCTCTGAAAACGCCGCTCCACCGTGCCGTCGGCGCCGGCCACCGCCAGCGATGTCGCAAATTCGTCGCGCACCGGGCTCCTGTCCGCCGCCACCAGCAGACGCGCCAGGCCGCCGGCGCTGATGCGTCCGGTGCGCGAGAGTCCCGAGCCGTTATCGATCACGAGCTCCGGCATCGCGAGCTTGCGCTCTCGCAACCAGCGCCGGATCGCGGCGGCGGCACCCGCGGGCGTGGCGGGAGGCGGACCCGCGGTGATGGCGAGCGTCAGGAATATCTGCTGCGCCATCACGTTGTTCGAAAGCTTGTTCACGTCGCGCACAATGTCATACAGCGGCGGCGACTCCAGGACCGCGAAAGGGATCGTGTTGCCGGGTGCGACGCCGCTACGCCATCCCCCGGCGAAGGTGCCCCCGGCGGCCCGAAAGTAGGTGGTGAACATGGCATGGACATAATCGGGCGCGCTCAGCAACGCCACCCACCACGAGCGCTCGGCACAGCTCGCCGGATAGCTGCCGGCAAACGCGATGTCCGCCTCGCTCTGGCGGTCGTCGAACGTCGCCGTGACGCTGTCGCGCCAATCGTCGCAATGACCGGTGCCGAGGGTCGGCATGCTGGCGATATGTATGCTCGGCAGCGGCGGATCCACGCCAACCAGCACCGCACTGCCGGTCGTATCGGGCGCAAAAAGAAAGCGCACGCTCTTGAAGTTGACCAGCAGCGCGTCGGCCCCCACGTTGTAGGGCTTCAACGGCGCGCCATCGAACGCGGCCGGGTCGTGCGGGGGCACGGCGAAGTAAGTGCGATCGAGCAGAAGGTCGCCGTCGATTCGCCGCAGCCCGCGTGAGCGCAGCGAAGACATCAATGTTTGCCATTGCTCGACCGTGATCTTGGGGTCGCCGTAGCCCTTGAGGACCAGATTACCCTTCAGCACGCCATTGTCGAGCGGCCCATCGAGGTAGGCTTCGGTTCGCCAGCGATACTGCGCGCCGAGGGTGTCCAGCGCGGCAAAAGTGGTGACGAGCTTCATCACCGACGCGGGGTTCATCGCCCGCGTGGCTTGTTGCGCAAACAGGGGACGCCCGCTGCCCACTTCCTGTACCACGACGGCGACCGCGTTGAGCGGGACGCCGGCATCCAGGAAGGCGCGCCCGATGGCGCGAGGAAGTGCCGCGTGCGACGAGGTAACGACCAGGAGCGTCACCATGCTCACGACGTGCAGCAGCCATTTTTGGGAGCAGCGCGAGTGCTCGTGCACGCGCATCAGGCGCGGTCCACGATCTGCTGCGTGCATTCGACGAGGTTCGCGAATTCGTCGTCGGTCGTGATGTAAGGTGGCATGAAGTAAAGCGTCCGGCCCAACGGTCGCAACAGCACGCCGCGCGCCAGCCCTTCGGCAAAGCACCAGCGGGAGAAATCGGGTCGATCCGTCCCGATCTCGAATGCAAAGATCATGCCTTGTCGACGAAAGTCATGCACTTTCGGATGGCTGGCGAGATCCTGCATCATCGCCGCCCAGCGCCCGGCGCGCGCGCGATTTTGGGCGAGCACGTCATCGTCGTTAAAGATGTCGAGCACCGCCAGTGCCGCGCGGCAGGCAAGGGCGTTGCCGGTATACGAATGCGAATGCAGGAAGCCCCGGCTCGTGTCGTCGGCGTAGAACGCATCGAACACCGCGTCCGTGGTCAGCACGGCCGAGAGGGGAAGATAACCCCCGGTAATGCCCTTGGAGAGACAAAGGAAGTCGGGCGCCGGGGCGTTCGCCTGTTCCCATGCGAACAGCGTGCCGGTGCGGCCGAAGCCGGTCATGATCTCGTCGGCAATGAGCAATACTCCGTGTTGCGTGCACGCGGCACGGGCGCGCGCGAGATAGTGCGGGTGGTGCATGGCCATGCCGATCGCGCCCTGGACCAGCGGTTCGACGATCACCGCGGCGGTCGTCGCGTGATGCCGTTGCAGGTGGCGCTCCAGCGCGTCGGCGACGCGCCCGGCGACCGCCTGCGCGTCTTCGGCGCCACGCGCCTTACGCGCATCGGGCGAGGGCACCGTCGCGTGGCGCGTGAGCAGGGGAGCGTAGGTGTCGCGGAAAAGGGCCACGTCGGTCACACCGAGCGCGCCCAGCGTCTCGCCGTGATAGCTGCCGGCAAGGCTCACAAAGCCGGTCTTTTGCGGCTGGCCCTGGTTGTGCCAGTAATGGAACGCCATCTTGAGTGCGATCTCCACCGCGGACGCGCCGTCGGAGCCGTAGAACGCATGCCCCAGCCCCGCGGGCGCGACGGCGCCAAGCCTCTCCGACAGCGCAATGACCGGAGCGTGGGTAAACCCCGCGAGCATCACGTGCTCGAGCTCGCCCAGTTGCGCAATGATGGCGGCGTTGATGCGGGGGTTGCAATGGCCGAAGAGGTTTACCCACCAGGAGCTGACGGCATCGAAGTAGCGGTTGCCCGCAAAGTCGGTGAGCCAGGCGCCTTCGCCACGCGCGATAGGCACGAGCGGCAGCGCCTCGTGCAGCTTCATCTGGGTGCAGGGGTGCCACACCGCCTTCCGGCTGCGCTCGAGCCAGCGGCCGTTGGCATTGGCCGCGGTCATTTCAGCGTGCCGACATCGTCGTGCTGGCCGTGGTCACGCGCGTGTTCGCGGTCCGCGCCTGCATGCGCGCCACCGCCGCCACCAGCTCGCGTGCGATGCCGGGCTCGCGCACCGAGTGCCCCGCATCCGGAACCACGATGTATTCGGCCTCCGGCCATGCAAGCGCCAAGGCATCGGCCGTGACCATGGGACAGACGATGTCGTAGCGGCCCTGCACGATCGCACAGGGCAGATGGCGGATGCGGTGCAGGCCCGCCAAGAGCGCGTTGGGAGGCAGGAATGCCCGGTGGATGAAGTAGTGCGCTTCGATGCGGGCGATGGCGAGGGTATTCGCATCATGCTCGAGGCGCGAAGTCGCTTCGTTCATGGGCAAGAGCGTCGAGCACGCCGATTCGTAGCGATCCCAGGCGCGGGCCGCGGGCAGATGGATCGCGGGGTCGGGGTGGGTGAGACGCTGGTAATAGCTTTCGAGCAGCGTGCTGCGCTCGGGCGCGGGGAGATGCTCGGCGAAGGCGCGCGCCGCTTCCGGAAATACGGTGCCCATGCCGTGTATGAACCAATCGAGCTCGCTTGGCCGCGCCAGGAAGATGCCTCGCAATACGAGTCCGGTGCAGCGCTCGGGATGGGCCTGTGCATAGGCCAGTGCCAAAGTAGACCCCCACGAACCCCCGAACAGCAACCACGCCTCGATCCCCAGCGCCGCCCGGAGTTGTTCCAGGTCGGCAACGAGATGGGCCGTCGTGTTGTCGGTCAATTCGGCAACCGGTGTCGACTGGCCTGCGCCGCGCTGGTCGAACAGGATGATCCGCCAGAACGCAGGATCGAAAAAACGTCGATGATGGGGAAGATAACCACCGCCCGGCCCGCCATGCAGGAACACCACGGGCGCTCCGTCAGGATTGCCGCATGCTTCCCAGTGCAGCGAGTGAGGCGCGTCGACGGCGAGCCGGCCGGTGATGTAGGGCTCGAGCGGCGGATAGAGCGGATCGGGACGGGGAACAGACATGAACGACGTCGGCGGGTGCGGCGTCACCGCCCGGGACAAACGAGTCCGGCTCGGTGCAGCTATCGCGTTTTCTTCCAGCCGATCACCTTCTGCTTTTGCTCGCCCAGTCCTTCGATTCCGAGGGTCATGACATCCCCGGCCTTGAGGAACTGCGGATGGGGCTTCATGCCCATCCCGACGCCGGGAGGTGTTCCGGTGGTGATGACGTCTCCCGGAAGCAAGGTCATGTAGCGCGAGGTGTCGGCGACCACTTCCGCCACGCCGAAGATCATGGTGCGCGTGTTGCCGGTCTGCTTGCGCTCGCCGTTCACATCGAGCCACATGTCGAGATTCTGCGGGTCCTTGATCTCGTCGGTGGTGACCAGCCAGGGCCCGATGGGACCGAACGTGTCGCAGCCCTTGCCTTTGCTCCATTGGGTCGCGCTTTTCTTCATCTGGTATTCGCGCTCGGAAACGTCATTGATGACGCAATAGCCCGCGACGTATTTGAGCGCATCCTTGACATCGACGTAGCGCGCCGTGCGGCCGATGACGACACCAAGCTCGACTTCCCAGTCGCCGTGGGTGGAATCCTGCGGCAGCATCACGGTATCGTGGGCGCCGATGATCGACGAGGGCGCCTTGTAGAACAGGATCGGATGCTCCGGGATGGGCGACCCCGTTTCCTTGGCGTGATCGACAAAGTTGAGCCCGATCGCCAGGAACTTCGATGGTTGCGCCACGCAGGGGCCCAATCGCGGCCGGCCCTTCACCAGCGGCAGGCGACCCACGTCCAATTGGCGAAGCGCCTTGATGGCCGCCGGCGCGAGTGTCGAGCCGTCGATGTCGGCCACCTTTCGCGACAGGTCGCGCACCTTGCCGTCGTCATCGATGAGGCCGGGCTTTTCCCGGCCAGGGGGGCCAAAACGCACGAGTTTCATGGATTGCTCTCTTGGTGGGGGATATTGCAAAGCACTGGAGGTCCGGCCGGCCGAAGATGCTGAAGAATCGAATTCATATGGTCATGCCGCCGTCGACGGAATACACATTGCCGGTGGCGAAAGCAGCCTCATCGGAGGCAAGGAACACCACGACCGGCGCGATCTCCTCCGCCTTGGCCAGGCGTCCCATGGGCTGCCGGGCGATGAAATTCCGGCGCGCTTCCTCCGGGTCTGCGAAAGCATTGATCCGCTCGTGCAGCGAGGGCGTATCGACGGTGCCCGGCGCGATGGCGTTGCAGCGGATCCCCTTGGTCACGAAGTCGGCGGCGACGGCCTTGGTCAATCCCACGACGGCTGCCTTCGAAGCCCCATACACGAAGCGGTTGGGCAAGCCCTTGATGCTCGATGCAATGGAGCTCATGTTGATGATGCTGGCGCCCGCACCCTTCTTTTCATAATGGTCGAGCATCTTCGGCAGCGCGCATCGGATCGTCATGTACATCGCGCGCACGTTGAGATTGAAGGAAAAATCCCAGTCCTTCGGCGCGCACTCGAGCACCGTGCCGTGATGCACATAGCCGGCGCAGTTGAACAGAACCTGGAGCGGCGGGAGCTCGTCGAACAGCCGCGCGATCGCTGCATCGTCCAGCACGTCGAGGGTCCGGGTATGGATGTTGGGCGCACCGGCGAACCGCTCGAGCAACTTGGGATTCACGTCGGTGGCGTATACGGTTGCGCCTTCGTGCGCCATCGATCGCACGGTGGCTTCGCCGATGCCTTGCCCGGCTGCCGTGATGAGCGCCGTCTTGCCTGCCAGCCTGCCGGTCATTGCCAGCCTTTCGTGGGAATCGCGAGTGGATAACCGTCAATATAGCAAAATGGGCAGCCATGCCACGGGCTGGCGGCGTCCGATCGCCATTTCCCGCAACTCGACGGCGCGACACCGTCTCCTGCAACCCGACGGCATCACACCGTCTCCTGCAACCCGACGGCAT
>JBDUCE010000444.1:0-2767 GCA_040003635.1 Betaproteobacteria bacterium | reverse complement strand
GACTTGTGCGACGAATTCCACGACGTACCCGCTGGCGGAGGACTATTTCCCATGCGGTCATGGTGACCAAGCATGGCGCTCCCCTCGCCGCTTTTCGTCCAGTTACCGCACGTCATGTCTGCGGCGCCGCTGAACGCGGTGCCGTCCGGCTGCGAGCCGGTGAGGATGTCGTGGCGGTTCGGCGTGTCGCCGCGGCCGTTCACGACGTCGCCCTTTTCGGTCAGGGCCGTCTGCTTGTCGAGATTGTTCGTCCCATGCAATTCGGCCACACCGTTGGCGATGACCACGCCCTTCGCATTGCGCCACGGGCCTTGGCCGATCCGTTCGCTGGCGTTGACCGCGCCGGTGCCTTGCGTGCTGAGGTACGCGTGCCACGTGTGATTGCCCGCGCCGGCCGCTGCCGCCAACGTCTGGCAATGCTTGTCGGCGCCCGCGAGCCCGCCGTAATCCGCGCCTTTGCCGGAGCCGGCGCTGGTCACGAAGAACGTCGTGCCGGACGACGATGTCTGCATCGGGCCGGACGACGACATCGGCGCCATGCCGGTGCAGCCGGCCACGCTGAGTGCAACGGCTGCAGCGACGCCGCGTGTGAGTCGGATCATTGCGATTCTCCTTGATGGGTCAACGCGATACCGGGCAGTCAGCTCCCCGGAAGCTTCGTAAGCATGAATCGGCAAGCCGCTATTCCGGGCGCGCACGGATCTACCAAAATCGGGGCCGGTTGCGACGCGCCGCTAGCCTAGCACGCGCAGAATGCGGCGCTACCATTTCAAATAGGTTTTCATGTTGCCGGCGCGACACCGTCACGCGGCATCGATTCGTTGCAATCGACAGGCGCGACGCCATTCAACCGACGTTCGATGCCCTGCACGCTGCGGTCATGGCGCGCGAGAAACATCGATCGAATCATGACGTTTGACACCGCCTTCGATCGAATCCCCGGCATGAGTCGCTATCGCGCCTGACCCCGCACTAAAGCCGTGGATCCGCGATCCCACCTTCCGGACAGAAGGGGTTTGTCCGCCGTCCACAGGATCGGCCACCGATCGCCGCAGCCGTCGCGTACAGTGCGTGTTGCGTCAATCCTTCGGGTAGCCGCCGCCAACGTTCGGCAGCGCCGGCGCTGAGGGGGCACTAGCGGGGGCGCCCGATGGGTCCGCGCGCGACGGCGCTGCGGCGGGGCGCGCCGGCGCGGCAGGTCGTGGCGTGGCGCTCCTGGGATACCCTGCCTCGTCGAGCAAGGCCTGCCAGCGTGTTTCGTTGAATCCCCTGGCCATCAGTTTGTCGCCGACCTGCAGTACGGGCGCAGTCATTTCGCCCGTCAACGCCTTCAGGCGCTCGGCGCCTTTGGGGTCCTCGACGTTGACCACACTGAAGGGCACGCCGCGGCCCTTGAGCGTGGCTTCCGCCGTCTGGCAGATCTCTCCGCAGGCAAAGGTGTAGAGCGTGATGGGGAAGTTTTCCGACGCCGTGCGCGTCGCGAGTGTCGCTGCGTCGACTTCGATGACGTTGGGCCCGAGCCGCTTGGTCTCGACGTTCCTGGCGGTGTCCGGTGGCGGGCGGTCGCTGTACACGATGCGCCCATCGGGACCGACATACCGATAAACCGCTGGCTGCGCCTGAAGCCCGGCCGCAATCACGGCAGCGACCAGCCCGCAGGCGAGCGCACATCGACTGGCGGCGCGTGCCACTTGGTTCTCCTTCGTTACGGCGGGGTGACCATTCCATTATGACGCAGAAGCGCATCGATCCGCGGTGGCCGTCCGCGGAACGCGACAAATGACTCGATCGCGGTTCGGCTTCCGCCGCGGCTCAGGACCTCGCCGCGAAACCGCGCCCCCGCTTCGGGCGAGAGCACGCCCATTTCCTCGAACAGGCTGTAGGCATCCGCCGAGAGCACCTCGGCCCATTTGTAGCTGTAGTAGCCCGCTGCGTAGCCGCCGGCAAAGACGTGGCCGAACGCGTGCATGAAACGATCGTATGGCGGGCGCGGAATCACTCCCATTTCCTGATGCGCCACGGCGAGCACCGCCTGCGGCGAGGTCAATGCGCCGCTTCCGCTCGGGTCGTATGCCGAATGCAGCAGCATGTCGAAGAGTGCCATCTCCAACTGCCGCACCGCGCCCAACCCGCTCTGGAAGTTCTTGGCCGCCCGCATGCGATCGAACAGCGCGCGCGGGAGCGGCGCGCCGGTATCGACGTGGGCGCTCATATGCTGCACCACGTCCCATTCCCAGCAGAAGTTTTCCATGAACTGGCTGGGAAGCTCGACGGCATCCCATTCCACGCCCTGAATGCCCGAAACGCCCGCAACCTCGACCTCCGTCAGCAATTGATGCAGGCCGTGTCCAAATTCGTGGAAGATGGTGATGACCTCGTCATGCGTGAAAGTCGCCGGCTTGCCGTCGCCGGGCGCTGACAGGTTGCACGTGATATAGGCGACCGGGTGTTGTACGGCGGTGCCCGTGCGGCGGCGATTGATGGCGTCGTCCATCCACGCGCCCCCCTGCTTGCCTTGCCGCGCGTAGTTGTCGAGGTAGAACTCGCCCACCAGCGCGCCGCCGCGATCCTCGATCCTGAAAAAGCGGACCGTGGGATGCCAGGTCGCCGCCTGTGCTTCGCGGATCCGGATACCGTAGATGTTCTCGACTACCCGAAACAGCCCGGCCAATACCTTGTGCTCGGGGAAATATTGGCGGACTTCCTGCTCCGAGAACGCGTAACGGTGGGCCTTGAGCTTCTCCGACACATAGGCGATATCCCACGC
>JBDUCE010000443.1:0-2781 GCA_040003635.1 Betaproteobacteria bacterium | reverse complement strand
GGGCTGGGATTGGACCGGCATCAACCTGGCCGACGGCGGGGCGTTGATGGCCTTTGTGATGCGCCGTCGCTCGGGTGGCGTGCTGTGGGCGGGCGGAACGCTGCGCGGCGCCGATGGGTCGGTGCGCGTCTTTGGTCCCGGCGACGTGCAATTCACGCCGCAACGATCGTGGCGTTCACCCCGTACGCAAGTCACCTATCCCGTCGCCACTCTCGTGACGGCGGGCACGCAGACCTTCGAGCTGCAGCCGCTCTTCGAGGACCAGGAGCTCGATGCGCGAGCCAGCACCGGCACGATGTATTGGGAGGGCGCCGTGCGGGCGCACATGGCCGGACGCGAAGTCGGCCGCGGATATCTGGAGCTGACCGGCTATGGGCAGCCGATGCGGCTCTATTGATCGCGAGCGACGAAAGGTTGCCGCGGGCCGCTCATATCAGCAATCCTCAAATCAATCACAGCGGTCGGGCGGGCATGACCTGGCCCACGGCCTCGCCGAATCCGACCCGCGCCTTGCCCGGCGCTTCGGCACAGGCACGCAGTACGACGGCATCCCCATCCTGGAGAAAGGTGCGGGTTTCGCCGTCGGGAAGTGCAAACGGCTCTTTGCCGCCGCGCGTCAACTCCAGCAGCGAGCCGACTTGATCCGCGCCCGGACCCGACTGCGTGCCGGTGCCGAAGAGATCGCCCGGCTCCAGGTTGCAACCGTTCAGGGTGTGATGCGTCACCAGCTGCTCGATGCTCCAATACGAATACCGGAGATTCGTCAGCGCCAGCCGCACCGCGGGTGCATGGGCTTCGCGCATGCGCCGGGTCTGCAACAGGGACTCGAGCTGGATGTCGAGCGCACCTTCTCCGCGGTGACGTTGCGAATCGAGGTAAGGCAACGGCTGGGCGTCGGCGGCATCGCGCGTCCATGGGATGCGATACGGCGCCAGCGCTTCCAGAGTGACGACCCACGGCGATAGGGTGGTCGCGAAATTCTTGGACAGGAAGGGCCCCAGCGGCTGGTATTCCCACGCCTGGATGTCGCGCGCCGACCAATCGTTGAGGAGACACAGTCCGAACACATGCTGTGCCGCGTCGTCGAGGGCGATGCGACTGCCGCGCGCATTGCCGGGCCCGACAAAGATGCCGACCTCGAGCTCGTAATCGAGACGCTCGCTCGGACCGACCACCGGGCGCGAGGCATCCGGCGGCATTCGTTGTCCGACCGGCCGCGCAAAATGCTCTCCCGAGACGCCGATCGACGAGCTGCGTCCGTGATAGCCGATCGGCACCCACTGGTAATTGGGCAGCAACGGCTGGTCAGGGCGGAACAGCCGTCCGACGTTGGTCGCGTGATGGATCGATGCGTAGAAATCGGTGTAGTCGCCGATGCGCGCCGGCAGGGCGTACTCGACCTGTGTCATCGGTGTGAGACAGGCGGATGCCTCGGCCATGTTGCGCGCGCCGGTGCGCAACAACTGCGAGAGGCCAAGACGCAATGCCGACCAGGCCTGCGGGCCCAGCGCCATGAAGGCATTGAGTGCCGCGCCGGTGCAATGCCCGGCCGCCTCCCGCGCCTCGCCCGCCAGGAGCTCCCGTTCAAGCACCTCGGCAAGGTCGAGCACCTGATCACCGATGGCCACCCCTCCGCGCCACGGCTCGCTCGTGCCTTGGCGGCGAAAAATGGCGAAGGGCAGATTCTGCAGCGGGAAATCGCAGCCCGGCGCTTGTGCCGCCGCGACAAAGCTCGTCAGTGCCGGATCATGCGTTTCGTTCAGCACGCCAAACTACCGGTGTCCGGGTGCGTTCATGGCCGGCTGGGGTCGAAGTGCTTGCGCAGTCCTTCCCAGCACTGGAAATATTCGGCTTGCAGCGCGGCTGATTCGAGGGCGAACGATGTCGGCCGGATCGGCAAGCGCGATTCGAACATGAACGCCATCGTGTCGCTCACCCGCTGCGGCTGCGAAGTGTCGGCCGTGCTTGCTTTCGCGAACGTCTCGGCGTCGGGGCCGTGACCGATCATGCAGTTGTGGAGTGACGCGCCGCCCGGCAAAAAGCCCTCGGCCTTGGCGTCGTAAGCGCCGTGCACCAGGCCCATGAACTCGCTCGCCACATTGCGATGGAACCACGGCGGGCGGAACGTGTTCTCGGCCGCGAGCCAGCGCGGCGGGAAAATGACGAAATCGAGGTTGTCCACCCCAGGACTGTCGGTACGCGATTGCAGGACCAGGAAGATGGAAGGATCGGGATGGTCGAAGCTGATCGATCCGATGGTATTGAACCGCCGCAAGTCGTATTTGTACGGCGCGAGATTGCCGTGCCACGCCACCACGTCCAGCGGCGAATGATCCATGGCGGCGGACCACAGGTTGCCCAGGAATTTGCAGACCAGCTCGCACGCTTCGTCGCGATCCTCGTACGCCGCCACCGGTGCCAGGAAATCACGCGGGTTGGCGAGGCCGTTGGCGCCGATCGGTCCCAGATCGGGAAGCCGCAACGCGGCCCCGAAGTTTTCGCACACGTAGCCGCGTGCCTCACCTTCGGGGAGCTCCACCCGGAACCGCACGCCGCGCGGAATCACTGCAATTTCGTGAGGTTCGATCAGCAGAATCCCGAGCTCGGTGCAAAGTCGCAGGCTGCCGTGCTGCGGCACGATCAGCAACTCGCCGTCGGCATCGTAGAAAAAGCGCTCCATCGAGCGATTGGCAGCGTACAGGTGGATGCCGCATCCGCTCTGGACCGCGGCGTCGGTGATCGCGGTGCGCGCGGGCGAGGCCGCGCCCGAGGTCCTCGTGC
>JBDUCE010000442.1:0-2787 GCA_040003635.1 Betaproteobacteria bacterium | reverse complement strand
GATGTTCTTGCGCAGCAGCGGCTCGCCGCCGGTCAGGCGGATCTTGCGCACGCCGCGATCGACGAAGAGCCGGGCGAGCCGCGTGATCTCCTCGAACGTGAGGAGCGCCGCCTGCGGGAGGAAAGGATAATCGCGGCCGAATACGTCCTTCGGCATGCAGTAGACGCACCGGAAGTTGCAGCGATCGGTGACCGAGATGCGCAGGTCGTGCAACGGCCGCCCGCGGGTATCGACGACGAGGTCGGCCCGTGGCCCGGGCGCCTGCATCGCCTCGTCCACGGCAGCCGCCAGCGATTGACGGCGTCGCTGGCCGTCTACCGTGCGAAGGTCATGCAGTGGGATGATCAGGGCCATGAGCGGATTCGAGGTCTGCACTGTGCGTCGGACAGGTCGATAATTTTAACAGAGCGGCGCTTCGAGCGAGCGCAGGTGGTTGATCCGCGCGCCTCGAAAGACCGTCGAGCGATCAAAGCGGAACGAATCAGAGTTCTTTCTGCCAAAACCATGGCTCCATTGCGGTTTTCCGTCGACGTCATCATGCAGCGGACCCTCCTTCACAATCGGTGGGGCAGCGAGCGTTGGGAGCCGATCTGCGTGGAGATCGCAGAAAGCGCGATAATGGCCGTGAGCGCGCTCGAAGGCGACGCGCAGACACAACGGTGGCGATTTGGTGGTCATTCGCTCGAGTTGCACCGGTCCGAGGCCGAAGGCTATTTCCTCAATATTTCCGCGCCCGATCCCAAGGTGTTCGTGATGTGGCGCATGCTCGAGCCGGAGGCCCGGACCGCGGAGGGGCCGGCCGCTGAGCCGCGTCTTGTCACGGTGAGCTATAACGAGGCGGCGCGCATGCTCGACGGCGGCGAACAGGTCGACGCGGTGCCATTGCCGCCGGGGTTACGCGCCTGGATGGAACCCTTTGTGACCGAGCATTACAAGCCCGAACCAAAACGCAAGGTGCGGCGCCGCGATCCGTTGCACAGTGATGCCGCCGCCCCCGAATCTCCTCCGGATAAAACGCCCCACTCATGAGTGTCGAGAACGACAAGCTTCCGGACACGCGCTTTTCGCTGAAGCGCTGGTCCAACCGCAAGCTCGCTGCGGCGCGTGCCAGTGCCGCCGAATCCATGACGCCGCCGCCGGCGGTGTCGACCCCCGCCGCGGCGGGCGCCTCGCCGGCCGTGGAGGACACCACGGCACCCGCACCCGTCGCCGCACAGGAGCCGGCACTGGCCATGGTCGAAGCATTGACCTTCGAATCCGACTTTCGCGCGTTTCTGCAGCCGAAGGTTGCCGAGACCGTCAAGCGGGCAGCGCTCAAGAAACTATTCCAGGATCCCCATTTCAATGTCATGGATGGCCTGGACGTGTATATCGATGACTATTCGATTCCAAGCCCGCTCGAACCCGGACTCATCGAGCAGATGGCGCATGCCCGCTACACCTTGAACCCGCCGAGGACGCGCATCACGGCGGAGGGCCATGTGGAAGACGTGCCGCCCGAGGAGACGGTGAGTGAGAGCCAGGATGCGCCGCGGCGCGACGAGGCCTCCGGCAAGCAGGACACGCTGGCCGCGGCCATCCCCACGCGCTTGGCTTTGCATGAGGACGCGGCTGCCTCATCCGCGAACGACCCCGGTGCGGACGAGATGCCGGCACCGCCTGATGCAATCCGATGACCATCCTCGACAAGAATCTGCACCTTTGCTCCTGTAACGGCACGATGCCGCTCGACGCGGCGGCGCTTGCCCGCGCCCTGAAGCTCGCTGCACCGCCTGCCATCGGCACTTCGCTATGCCAGCGACAACTCGCGCAATTTGCCGATGGCGTCGCAGGCGATGCGCTGGTCGCCTGCACCCAGGAAACGCGCCTCCTGGGCGAGGTCGCGGAAGAGGGCGGCCGCACTCAAGCTATCCATTTCGTGAACATCCGGGAGACAGGCGGCTGGTCGGCAGAGGCGAAAGCTGCAACGCCCAAGATCGCGGCGCTGCTGGCCATGGCCGCCTTGCCCGACCCGGACCCGGTTCCTGGGGTGTCCTACCAATCCGGTGGGCAGCTCCTTATCGCCGGCCCCATCGAAGCCGCGTTGCGCTGGGCGCGTGTGCTCAACGGCCAGCTCTCGGTGACGGTGCTTGCCACGGGACCGATGAGTGGCGTGGATCTGCCGGCGGAGCGCGCGTTCCCTGTCTTCTCGGGCGAGATGACCCGGGTTGGCGGCTGGCTGGGTGCCTTCGAGGTGGAATGGCAGCAGGCCAATCCCATCGATCTCGACCTGTGCACGCGCTGCAACGCCTGCATCGATGTATGTCCTGAAAATGCCATCGACTGGAGCTACCAGATCGATCTCGATCGATGCCGTTCGCACCGGGCCTGTGTCATCGCCTGCGCTGCCATCGGCGCCATCGATTTCGAGCGCCGCGACGTGGCACGCTCCGAGCGCTTCGACCTCGTGCTCGATCTGCAGCCCACGCCCCGGCTTCGAATGCATCAGCCGCCGCAAGGCTATTTCGCGCCCGGCATCGACCTGGCAGCGCAGGCGCAGGCGGTGACTGCGCTGGCCGCGATGGTGGGCGAGTTCGAGAAGCCTAAATTCTTCGCTTACAAACCATCGATCTGCGCCCACGGCCGTTCGAAAAAGATCGGCTGCACCCAGTGCATCGATGTCTGTTCGTCCGAGGCCATCAGCGCTGACGGCGATCATGTGCGCGTCGAGCCGCATCTGTGCATGGGCTGCGGCGCCTGCGCGACGGTATGCCCTTCCGGGGCCATGACCTATGCGTACCCGACGGT
>JBDUCE010000052.1:0-9360 GCA_040003635.1 Betaproteobacteria bacterium | reverse complement strand
TGCGGGGCAGTCGATCTGCATCATGGGTTTCGTCGATGGCGACGTCATTCCGCCGTCGTGCTATGACGAGCCCTATTGCCTGCAACCGAACAAGAACGACAGCAAGGCCTATGATGTGCTGCGCGAAGTGATGCACCGCACGCACAAGGTCGGTCTCGCCGCTGTTGTCATTGAACGAAAGCAGACCCTGGCGGCCGTGATTCCCATTGGACGAACGCTGGTCCTGAACGTGCTGCGGCTCGCCAGCGGTCTCATTCCCGGTACCAAGCGCGGGGCGAATCGCCAGCCGCCGGTGGCGGTGCTTCCGCCGCCGCGGCGTGCGAGCTCACCCTCCACCGTGGCCAAGCGCAACGCCCGTCCGGCTGCGGTCGACGCCGACGGGGAGGTCATCGATCTGGCTGTCCGGCGCTCGAACAAGCGCGCGACGCAGGCGACGGCCAAGGGGGCGCGCACCCGGACAACGACGGTTGCCACGCTGCACGAGTTGCGCCGCAAGCCTGCGCTCAAGACCTCGCCGGCGCAGCGCCAACTCGCCTGACGCTCCATTCGTGAATCGGGGCGCCGCCGTCGGGACCAGCCCGCGGGGCGCCCCTGCCGTTTTTAACAAAGGAATTGCCATGCCATCGCGCCAAACGACAGAGATACCACGCAATGCGCTCGAGTTGCTGCGTGCCGACCACGCCATGGTAGCCGAGCTTTTCGATCAGTTCGAGCAGATGAAGGACACTGTCGGGGACGACGAGAAAGATGCGCTGGTGGCCCGGATCTGCGGCGAGTTGATCGTCCACACCGCCATCGAGGAGGAAATTTTTTATCCCGAGGCCCGCGATGCGATCGGCGCTGATGATCTTTTCGACGAGGCCACCGTCGAGCACGCGTCGGCCAAGGATCTAATTGCGCAACTGGGCGAAATGGAGCCCGGCGACGAACTGTACGATGCCAAGGTGAAGGTACTCGGGGAATACGTGAAGCATCACATCGAGGAAGAACAAAACGAGCTTTTCCCGAAAGTCCAGGCGTCGCGCCTCGACTTGAACGAGATCGGGCGCCGTCTCGCCGGACGCAAGACGGAGTTGATGGACGAAATAGGTCTCGCGGATCTCGACGACCTGATGCCGAAGGGAGTGCTTGCTGACGCGCGTGGAGAAGCCAGGCCGCGCTGAAGGGGAGGCGCGTCGCAGCATGGCTCATGACTTGGGACGGGCCGCGGCGCCGACGCTTCGTGACGCCGGAGGTCGATTTTACCGGGGCATCCTTATCGCGCGGGCAGCCGGCTGACGATCGATCGCCATACGCGGCGGATGGCCGCGCGCCTGGCTTGCCATTGCTGCGGCAGGAACGCATGAACGTACGTGATCGAAAGCACGAAACCGGCAACGCTTGCGCCCACAATCAGTTCGCCCAGGATCGGAAAAGGGTTGGGCGCCGGAACGATCCAGATGAACGCGCCAGCCAGTCCGGCAAGAAAAAAGAAGGGGGGCAGGACGCTCATGGCGCGACGATCCGCGATCGCCCATGCGGCGGCCATCGGCCGCGCACGGAATCGACTGTAAGAGCCGGCTTACGAAGCGGCAGGGACCGGATCGCTCGCGATCACCGGCAGTGAAACTTCGATCAATGTTCCATCGCCCGGCCGGCCGTTCACGCTCACCTCTCCATTCAGCACGTGGACCCGCTCGCGGATGGAAATAAGGCCGTGCGAGGTGGGGTGGTGCTGCTTTTCCGGGTCGATGCCCACGCCGTCGTCGCGCACCCGCAACTGCCAGTGGTCCTCCTGCCGGACCAAATCGACCTGAACCATCGTGGCCTTGGCATATTTCGCGATGTTGGTGAGCGCTTCCTGAACGATGCGATAGATCGCCACGGATTGATCCAGCGTGGGTTGAGCATCCGCTTCCGGACACTGCGCCTGACACGCGCAGCCGGTGCGTTTCGCGAACTCCTCGCATTGCCAGCGCAACGCCGCACAGATCCCGAGGTTGTCGAGCAGTGTCGGGCGCAGGTCCTCGATGATCCGTCGCTTGACCGCGATCGCATCGTCGAGCGCCGCATTGATACGCGCGATCCGGGGGACCACCGTGGCGTCGGTCTTTAGCCGGTCGGTGATGAGCTGAAGATCGATCTTCGCGGCAGTCAGGGTGCCGCCGAGTTCGTCGTGAAGCTCGCGGGCCACGCGCTTTCGCTCATCCTCGCGTACGCTTTCCTGAAAGCGCGACAGCTCGGTCAATTGCGCGGTCCGGTCCCGCACCTGCGCCTCGAGCGTGGCGCCGCGCTGTTGCAAGGCGGCGCGCTCCCGCCGATGCCGGCGCAGGTCGGTCCACAGGAAAATCGCACCGAGGGTTACCAACAGCAGATTGAGCAGGGATTCGGCAAAAAGACCGAAGCGGATGCCACGCTGGTGCCGGGTGAGACCACCGATGCGCGCATTGCGCACCCGCGATTCCTCGTCGACCATGCCGTCGAGGGCGGCGCGGAGAGTGTCCATGGTGATCTTTCCGGCGTGCGTCGTCACCACGCCCTGGGCGGCCTCCAACCCCTCGTCGCGACGCAGCTTGATCGTAGTTTCGATGTCATCGAAGCGATCCGAGAGGAGGCGCCGCACCGTGGCGAGTTGGCTCGCCTGCACCGGGTTGTCGCCGAGCAGGCCCTGTAGCGCGTCAAGGTCGCCCCGCAGTCGATTCTGCGCCTGTTGATACGGTACGAGGTAGGTGCTGTCGCCGGTCAGGATGTATCCGCGCTGCCCGGTCTCCGCGTCGAGGATGTCGATCCGAAGCCGGTCGATTGCGCTGGTGCCGCGCTGGGTCTGTACCACCGCACCCGAGGAGAGCTCCAGCGCTTCATAGCTCGTCTCGGCCACGGAAAGCGCCCCCAGGTTGAAAACGGCGGCGAGGCCCAGCACCACGAAGCCAAAACGCGCCGAGGTGCGCTTGAGTGAGCGATTCTGCAGTTCCGGAGGTCGTTTCATGCCTTTGGCGGGAGCGTTGAGTGCGTAGGACATGTCCTACAATTCCGGCGGGAAACTGCTACATGGTTTTCGTCCAGCATCCTACTTCATTGCCGATTGTGTACCGCCATGATGCTGCCACAGGCCGCGCGGGGCGGCGTTAATAACTAATTGGAGCGCCCATGGAAGTTCTTCGCTGCAATGACGACGTATTCGCGCACGAGCCCTTCACCGCTCCCGAAAGCGCGATTGAAGCTGGCGTGGTGATTGCAACGTTCCCCCGGCCCGCGACCCGCGGTGTTCGAGGCTTGGTACGCAAGGCCGATGTTAGCGCAGGAAACGAGCTGAGCGGCATGGTCGGCGATTCGCCGGTCATGCAATCGGTGTTCAAACAGATCCGCCTGGTGGCGCGCGCCGACGTGACCGTGATGGTGGTGGGCGAATCCGGAACGGGCAAGGAGCTCGCCGCCAATGCCATCCACGACTTGAGCGAGCGTCGCCGCGGACCGTTTCTAGCCGTCAACTGCGGCGCCATCCCCGCGAACTTGGCGGAAGCGGAGCTCTTCGGCTACGAAAAGGGATCGTTCACCGGTGCGCAACGCCAGCACATCGGCCATTTCGAGCGCGTGAGCGGAGGCACGCTCTTTCTCGATGAGGTCACCGAGATGCCGCCGGAGCTCCAGGTAAAGCTGCTGCGCGTGCTGGAGACGGGTCGCTTCGTGCGCGTCGGGGGCACCGAGGAGATCGATGTCGATGTGCGGCTCATCACCGCGACCAACCGTGATCCTTACCAGGCAGTGCGGGATGGCCACTTGCGCGAGGACCTGCTCTATCGCCTCGCCGTTTTTCCGCTCAACCTGCCAGCCTTGCGCGAGCGCGGCGACGATGTCATTCGCCTCGGGGAGTACTTTCTCGAGTTCCTGAACGCCAAGTACAGCGCAGCTAAGCGCTATACCCCCGCGGCGCTCGCCCAATTGCGCGCGCACCATTGGCCGGGCAACGTGCGTGAGCTCCGCAACTGCATCGAGCGCAGCTTCATCATGAGCGAGGAGGAAGTAGACCTCGAGATCAACCGCCCGGGCCCCGTAACAGGCCCGCGCGTGGGTTCCGACGGATGCGTTCGGGTGCCTCTCGGCTCGACCGTCGCCGATGCGGAGCGGGAAATGATCCTGGCGACGATCGACCATTGCGGTGGCAACAAGCGCAAGGCCGCGGACGTACTCGGCATCAGCGTCAAGACCGTCTATAACAAGCTAGCCGAATACGGCATGACGGACGGGTTGTTGCAGGGATCGCTGCACGGGTCGCATGAGTCGCTGCGTTTGGCGGCAGTTAGTTGATCTTTGCCCGGGGGGAATTCATTCTCGACGCGTCGGGTGAACCCGGTACCCGAAAACGGAAGTAGGACTGCGGTGCGACGGGTGGCGCCATTGGTGATGCCGGGCCGGCAGGTTTCTCCGACCCGCACATCGGCGCTACAATCTTGGGCGCCCGCTTGCGGCGTCCAACGAGGTCACGGTGAACGCGAAACCAAGAATACTGATTGCGGACGATCACGCACTCTTCCGGGCGGGTGTGCGCTCGCTCCTTGAAGCGCAAACCGACTGGGACGTCGGGGGAGAAGCCGGGACTGGTGACGAGGCGTTGCGCAAGATGCGCGCCGAGCACTGGGACGCGGTGTTGCTCGATATCTCGTTGCCCGATCGCACCGGGATCGACATCCTGCGCCAGATTCGCCCGCACAAGCCGACGCTGCCGATCCTCATCCTGTCGATGTACCCGGAGCAGCAATACGCCGTCAATCTGCTGCGGGCAGGAGCGAGTGGCTACCTGACGAAGGACGCCGTCCCCGAACAGGTGATCGTCGCGGTGCGCACGCTGCTGGCCGGACGCAAATACATCAGCAACGAAGTGGCGCAGCTCCTGGCCGGCGACGTCGATGGCGACGGCCGGCCCCTGCACTCGGCATTGTCGGAACGCGAGTTTCAGATTTTTTGCAAGCTGGCCGCCGGCAAATCAGTGGGCGATATTGCCGAAGAGCTGCATCTGAGCAACAAGACCGTGAGCACCTATCGCACCCGCGTGCTCGAGAAGATGAATCTCGCGAGCAACGCCGATCTCACCTATTACGCAATCAAGAACGGACTGATCCAGTAGGCGCCGTGGAAAATTATGCAACCGGGCGAATCGCGGTGAGGGAGCACCCTGTCAAGGCGGCGAAAAAGCGGCCGCTCAAGGTATTCCTCGTGGAGGATTCGGTCTCTGTGCGCGAGCGGCTGGTGGATTTCCTCTCCGAGCCCGGCGCCGTCGAGATCATCGGCTACGCGGAAACCGAGGCAGCCTCGGTCGCCCGCCTGCAGGAAGAGCACGTCGACGTCGCCATCGTCGACCTCAATCTCAAGTCCGGCAGCGGCTTCGGCGTGATCGCTGCCCTGCGGGCTCAGTATCCGGTGGCGCCGCCGACGATCGTGGTCCTTACCAACTACGCCTTCCCCGAGTACGAGGTCGCCTGCCGCGATCGGGGTGCTGATTTCTTTTTCGACAAGTCCACCCAATTCGGCTCGGTGAAGACGCTGCTTGGCGATCTTCGCGAGCAGATGTAACGCGCCCGAAGCGGGCGGCCTCATCGTTGCAATTGGATGGACTGACGTGTAGTTTTTTCCGGCGCGGCGGCACGAAATACCGGCATGGATTCATATGGCTGCGGCGCCAAAATCCCAATACTCTGTGACGGATGCGCGGGTGGTACGAGAGCGGCTACTGGCATGAACTCTGCTGTCTTAGCCCGGCGTGTGGCGCAGGCGACGGTCGCTGGCGTTTCTCCGGGCAGAGGTGCGCGAATGTTGCGGTATGCGGCGATCTTTTTCGTCATTGCAATGGTAGCTGCCCTCTTTGGTTTTGGCGGAGTCGCCGCTGGCGCCACCGAAATCGCCAAGGTACTCTTTTACCTATTCCTCATCCTTTTCCTCGCCGCCCTCATCCGGGGGCTGGTGGCGCGAAAGTGATGCACCTACAATCAACGACGGAGACAACATGGCTACGAACAACATGAACGCGGGAACGATGGGAATGGGCAACGACGCGTCCCGGCTGGGTGACGAGGCCACCCGTATTGCGGATGAGGCGATGGACACGCTGGAATCGACCAAGGACAACCTCATGGGCGAATTCCGCAACCTGATCGCCGAGGGTGAGAGCCTGTTGCGCGCAACTTCGAATTTGTCGGGCGAAGCCCTATCCAACGCCCGGGAGAAGTTTCGCGGTCAACTGGCAACGGCCAAGGACCGCGCGGCTGATTACACGGCGGCGGCGCGCGCGCGGGGCCGCGAAGCCGCCGTCATGGCCGATGACTATGTGCATGACAATCCGTGGGCAGCCATTGGCGTCGCGGCCGGCGTGGGGTTCGTGCTCGGGGCGCTGCTGGGTCGTCGGCCGTGAACGAAGCGCTTGACGCCGCCACGCGCGCGGGGAATCCTGCCGAAGGCGGGCTGTTGGCGCGAACGCGCCGGTTCGCCGGCATGCTGCTGGAGCATATCGCGACCCGGGGGGAGTTGCTCGCCGTCGAGATCGCCGAGGAGAAGCAGCGGCTGGTGCAGATGGTGATTGCCTGCGGAATTCTCCTCGTTGCCGCGGCCATGGTGCTGGTGTTCGCCGGCATTTGGGTATTGGTGCTGGCGTGGAACACGACGCACCGCGAATTGGTGGCCGGGCTCATTCCGATCGTGTTCCTGGTCGTCGCCGCCGGCGCCTGGTTCTGGCTCAAAGGACTTATCGGGCGCCGGAGCACACTGTTCAAGGACAGCCTGCGTGAGTTGCGGCAGGATGGGCAGGCGCTGCGGGGATGAGGCCATGAGCGCGAACGGCGCGGCGAAGGTCCCGAAAAAGGCCAGCATTCCCTTGTCCGAGCGGCACGCGCGGGCGGAGCGTCGGCTCGCGCAGCAACGGCTGGAACTCACCGTTGCGTGGCGAGCGATCGAGGCTCGCGCCTATATCGCGGAACGCCGCGTGCTGGGATTTACCCGCGGCTTCCGCGCGGTGCTTCCCCTGGGCGCGCTCGCCGGCGGTGCCTGGCTCATGCATCGCTACGGCCGGGCACGCCTGGCGCGGCCGCTGCTGTTCGGGCTTTCAGCTCTCAATTTCATACGCCGGGCGCTCCCGTCCAGGCTTGGTTATCGAAGGAATCGCAATGGCCAAGGAAATCCCGCAAGGTGGCTCCCCCTCGCCGTCGCAATCGCCCGCATTGTTGGGCGGCGGCACCGCGCCACACATGAGCGACGTTCGCACGCTGCGTGAGCGCGCCCGCCGGCATATCGAAGGCGGCGCGGTCACCGAAGGCTACGGCGCCAATCGTGATGCGGTATTGAAGCTTCTCAACGAGGCGCTCGCGACCGAGCTGGTCTGCGTGCTGCGCTACAAGCGTCACTATTACATGGCCGAAGGACCGCAATCCGACGCGGCCGCTGCGGAATTTCTCGAGCACGCCCAGCAGGAAGCGGAGCACGCCGACCGGATTGCTGCCCGGATCGTGCAACTCGGGGGCGAGCCGGACTTTTCGCCGGACACCCTTACCGCGCGCAGCCACGCTGAATACGTCGCGGGCGGCAATCTGGTCGAAATGATCAAGGAAGACCTCGTCGCCGAGCGCATCGCAATCGATAGCTATCGGGAAATGGCATTGTTCATCGGCGACGGCGACCCGACCACGCGGCGGATGATCGAAGAGATAATGGCGGTCGAGGAAGAACATGCCGACGACCTTTCGAGCCTCCTTGCCACCGACTCCTCGCTCGCCCGCGCGGCGCGAGGATGACGCCATAGGTGCTTCACCTGAAGGCCACGCGGAGCCGGTCGGCACCGTCACCATCACTTCTCCAGGGGCTCCGGCGCTCACCGCTGCACCCGTAACGCGGCCGGCGGCCGAGCCCGAGACCATCGTCGCCGCTTCGGCCGGGGAACCGGTCGATCCTGCCGCATCGGCGCCGGCCGTGCCTGCGTCCGCTCCGCGCCGAACGCGCGGCCAGGCATCACGCCTCGCCTTGGTAGTGCTTGCGGTCATTGCCGTCGGCGGCGTGCTCTCATTCGCACGCGAAGTATTTTTCCCGCTGGTGGCGGCAGCACTCCTCTCGATGCTGCTCTCCCCGATCGTGGCCCAGATCGAGCGGCTGCGGCTGCCTCGCGTCGCGGCTGCGCTGGTGGTGGTGCTGAGTGTCATCGGCCTGCTGTTCCTCGCGATCGATGCGTTGCTCGAACCGCTGGCGCGCGCGCTCGATGCCCTGCCCGCGATGCAAGGTCTGCTGCAGCGGATCATACGGCTCTTGCGGGCGACGATGGGCGCACCCTTTGCGGACTGGGGCGCTGCTCGCTTGAATGAATGGACGGCAAGCGGCGGCAACGCCGCTTCCGGCGTGCTGTTCAATCACCTGCTCAGTGCATCACTGGGTGTCGTGACCGTGCTGCTGCTCGCGTTTTTCCTGCTCGCGAGCGGCGATCTCTTCCTGCAAAAGCTGATCCGCGTCATTCCGCGCATCCGGGACAAGGTCAACGCGCTCAAGATCGTGCGCACCGTGCAGGAGGAAGTCAGCAGGTACTTGCTCACGGTAACGATGATCAATTCGATGCTCGGGATCGTCGTCGGCATGGTCTGCTGGTATTTCGATTTGCCCAACCCGGTGCTGTGGGGGACGCTGGTGGGTCTCCTCAATTACATTCCGTATCTGGGTCCGTTCGTCAATCTGGTTTTGCTCACCGCAGCATCGGCTGCTCATTTCGGCACCGTCGCCGACATCATGGTCATTCCCGTTACCTTTTCGGCGATCACCCTGATCGAGGGACAGGTGCTGACGCCGATGATCGTCGGCCGCCAGGTGGAATTGAATCCGGTAGTCGTCTTCGTCGGCCTGCTCTTCTGGGCTTGGCTCTGGGGAGTTCCGGGGATGATCGTGGCGGTGCCGCTGCTCATCATTGCCAAGGTCTGGACGCAGCACACCGAGGCAATGGCCGGCTGGGCGGAGTTTTTGGGCTCCTGAAGGATAGGCAGCGCTGGTCGTGCAGATGCTGTGGATAGACTTGTCAGCGCAGGTATTTATTGCTGGGCGCTGAATATGCCGCGGTGGTGCTCGAGATTTCTTAAGGGGAACGCGCATGAACAAACGGGCGGAAATCCGCCCGTTCGTTATCCCATGTCCAGGTGGACCCGGCCCGGCCTTCACATGCGATAGACGCGATTGCCTTCGATGCGCACCCGGTCGCCTACCCGCAGATTGAGATCGTTGGCGTTATCGAGTTGCAATAGAGATCCCGAGTCGGCGCGCACGGTGATGCGGTAGCGGCTGCCCTCGACCCGATTCTGCCGTTCCACTTCGTTACCGACCACGGCACCTCCCACCGCCCCGGCGATGGTGGCCGCGGTGTTGCCG
>JBDUCE010000441.1:0-2796 GCA_040003635.1 Betaproteobacteria bacterium | reverse complement strand
CGGGGCGCGCACGCGGGAATCCAAGCATCGAATACACCGCTTCGTCATTCCCGCGAACGGGGCGCGCACGCGGGAATCCAAGCATCGAATACACCGCTTCGTCATTCCCGCGAACGGGGCGCGCACGCGGGAATCCAAGCATCGAATACACCGCTTCGTCATTCCCGCGCACGCGGGAATCCATGTTCTCGGTGTCCGAAGGAACGCGGTTCAACTTCAAATCGAGCCGACAATCAACGTCAAAATGGATCCCTGCGTTCGCAGGGATGACGGCCGAGCGGGGTCATTTCGCCGGGATGACGGTGGAGCGCGGTCATTTTCGCCGGGATGACGGTGGAGCGCCCTCACTTCTTCTTGGCCGCCGCTTCTGCCGCCTCGCGGGCCGATTCCTTGTCGTAGGTCGCCTTGTCGAAGCCCTGGCCCGAGCCCTTGGCTACGGCGCGCACGACTTCCCACGTCGTCTTGTAGTTGATCGGGAAGAACCGGTCGGCGCCGTCGAACGCCTTTTTCATTTCCGGCGGAAAGCGGTATTCGTAGAAGCACGTGAGCATGCGCTCGACCAGCTTGGGATCGAGATCGTGCGCATAGGCGAAGGAGGAAGTCGGGAATTTCTGGCTGCGATAGATCACCCGGAAATCACTTTCCTTGACCTGGCCCCGCTCTGCCATGCGATGGAAAACGTCGGACGCGACCGCGCCGGCATCGTAATCGCCGGAGTTGACACCCATCACCGACTGGTCGTGCTTGCCTGAGAACAGGATCTTGTAATCCTTGTCGGGGGTGAGTCCCAGGCCGGGGAACAAGGCGAGCGGTGCCAGGTGGCCGGAGTTCGACGAGGGCGAGGTGTGGGCCACTTTCTTGCCCTTGAGGTCGGAGAGTTTCTGGTAGGGCGAGCTGGCTTTGACGATGACAATCAGGTTGTAGCCCTGGAAGCCATTGACGTCGCCCTTGACGCCGAACGGTACTGCGCCGGCAAGATTCACCGCGAACGCCGTGGGGCCTGTCGAAAATCCGCCGACATGCAGGCGGCCGGAGCGCATCGCCTCGATTTCGGCGGCATTCGATTGCACCTGGTAGAACACGACCTTCTTGTTGAGACACGACGAGAGGTGCGTGGTGAACGGCTTGAAGATGCTTTCGTACACCGCGGGGTCTTCCACCGGGGTGTAGGTGAAGACGATGGTGGAAGGGTTCTTCCACTTCTTCGGGTCGCTCGGCGTGTCCGCGACCATGTCGTTGTTGCTGTCGCAATACATCGCGTCGAGCTCGCCGCGGTTCTTGCAGGCATCGGCGGCGTAGGCGGGAACGGCAGTGCTGAAGGCGCCCACCAGCAGCGCGAGGGGGGTGAGCCAACGATCAAGACGCATGATTCCTCCGGAGTGAGTCGCTCGCAGCGATCTTTTGGGGGTCATGCCGCGCGCCTTTCATCGCACAGAGCGCGTGGCAACGGCAAGCCGCCGCTGGCGGCAATGTTACAGCAAGCGCGGGCCATTGATGATTAACGAAATGAGTGAATGGTGCCGTAAAACTAACGTCGTCCCCGCGAAGGCGGGGACCCGGTGTTTTCGCCGGACGCCAGCGGGCCCGCGTCTTCGCAGGGACGACGGTTGCCAGACCCTGCGTCACGCAATTTCAGATTCTCGAGGAAGACGGATGACAATTGCCGCCCGCCTGTCGACGACAAAACCGCTCATCGCACCCGTGGCGCTGCGCGAATCCGGTGCGGGGCGCGGCACCTGCGGATGCCGTATCATTTGCAGTCACAAATGATGGCCGTGACGCTCGCGGCCCGACCGAACCACTTCATGCCCCCACACATCCCCATCCAGGCCATCGTTCTCGCCGCCGGCCAGGGCAAGCGCATGCATTCCGCGCTGCCCAAGGTGCTCCACCGCCTCGGGGGTCGGCCGATTATCGAATACGTGCTCGATGCCGCGCACGCCGTGGCCCCGGATCGGGTCGGCCTCGTGGTCGGCCATGAAGGGGCGCAGGTGCAAGCCGCGTTGGGCGATCGCAATCTCACCATCGTGCGTCAGGACCCTCCCCGCGGCACCGGCGATGCCGTCCGCCACGCGCTGGCGCTGCTTCCGCACGAAGGCGTGACGGTGGTGATGATCGGCGACGCGCCGCTGGTGCGCGCCGAGGACTTGCGCCAGCTCGCGCAGTCGGCTGCGGCCGGCAATCTGGCGCTGCTGACCGCGCGCGTGCCCGATCCGCACGGGCTGGGGCGCATCGTTCGCAATGCCGCGGGCGCGGTGCGGGCCATCGTCGAGGAAAAGGACGCGTCGCCCAAAGAGCGCGCGCTCGATGAGATCAACACCGGCATGCTGGCCGCGCCGACGCCGCACCTCGCGCGCTGGGTGGCGGCGCTCCGCAACGACAACGCCCAACAGGAGTTTCTGCTGACCGACATCGTGGCCATGGCGGTGGCCGACGGCGTGGCGGTGACCTCCACTCTTGTTGCCGACGAGCGCGATGTTCGTGGGGTGAACGACCGCGCGCAGCTTGCCCAACTGGAGCGCATCTTGCAACGCCGGCGCGCCGATGCGTTGCTCTTCGCCGGGACCTGGATTGCCGACCCTGATCGCATCGACATCCGTGGCACGCTGCAATGCGGCAGCGATGTGCGCATCGACGTCAACTGCGTCTTCGAGGGCGACGTGGTGCTCGGCGACGGGGCCGAAGTCGGCGCCAACTGCGTCCTGCGCAACACCACGGTAGGCGCCAATGCAGCGATCGCCCCGTTCTCGCACTGCGATCAGGCCGTGATCGGCAGCGGCTGCCGCGTGGGGCCCT
>JBDUCE010000440.1:0-2801 GCA_040003635.1 Betaproteobacteria bacterium | reverse complement strand
AACGGTGGCAACGCCTGCAATGCCGCTCTACAATGCCCACTCCTGCTGTTTAATCAGCCCCCGAGACGACCGATGAGAGAATCCGCGGCGATTGCACTGCCGGACACAGCATGAACTTCTCTTTCGATTTTTCCGGCAAGAAAGTGTTCGTCTTCGGCGGCACGAGCGGCATCAACCTCGGCATTGCCGAAGCGTTTGCGGCCGCCGGGGCCACCCTCGGCGTTGCCAGCCGCAACCAGGACAAGGTAACCGCTGCCGTCGCCCGACTTTCATCGCCACAGCGGCCGGCTTCCGGCTTCAGCCTGGATGTGCGGGAGCCGCAAGCCGTGGCCGATGCTCTCGCGGCGTTTGCGCAGCAGCACGGCACGGTCGACGTCCTGGTGTCGGGCGCCGCCGGCAACTTTCCCGCGACAGCCGCGAGCCTGAGCCCGAACGGCTTCAAGTCGGTGGTCGATATCGATCTCCTCGGAACGTTCAACGTGATGCGTGCTGCCTATGCCCATCTCACCAAGCCCGGCGCGAGTGTTATCAACATTTCGGCCCCGCAAGCGGTCATTCCGATGGCAATGCAGGTGCATGTATGCGCGGCCAAGGCCGGCGTCGACATGATTACCAAGACACTGGCCATCGAATGGGGACCACAGGGTATCCGGGTCAACTCGGTGATGCCCGGGCCCATCGACGGTACCGAAGGCATGGCGCGGCTGGCGCCGGACGAGGCGACCAAAAAGGGGGTCGTCCGGTCGGTGCCGATGCGCCGGATGGGAACACCCCAGGACATCGCCGACGCGTGCCTTTTTCTGAGCTCGGACGCCGCGCGGTACATCAGCGGCGCCGTCCTTCCCGTCGACGGCGGCTGGGCCGTCGCCGGCGCGCGGATGGGGCTGGGGTGATGGTCATGCCACGCGAGCAATCAAGACGGAGCGTGCTCTCCACTTTGGGCGCGATGGCGGCCCTCCCTCTTCTGGCAACCTTCCGCACCAACGCCCTCGCCGCGGAGAACGCGAGCCTGAAAATCGCCTGTTCCCTCGCGCCGCAGATGACCGAGGGGCCGTACTTCGTCGAGGAGCGACTCAATCGGTCCGACCTGACCAGCGGCGCGACGAGCCTTGGCGTAGTGCAGGGCTATCCGCTCCTGGTTGGCATCGATCTCGTCAGTATCCGGGGCGCTTCGTGTGCACCGTTGGCCGGCGTGCAAGTGGACGTATGGCATGCCGATGCGACGGGCGACTATTCGGATGTCGGCACCCAGTGGGGGCGCAAGGACCTGCGCGGATATCAGGTAAGCGATGCAGGCGGACACGTCCGCTTTCGAAGTATCTATCCGGGTTGGTATCCCGGCCGGACGATTCACATCCATGTCAAGGCCCGCCGCTTCGACGCCGTCGGCAACAAAACCCACGAGTTCAATACGCAGCTCTTTTTCGACGAGACCACCAACGATGCCGTCATGGCGATGACGCCCTACAACGCACGCAAGCCGCGGGACACCACCAACGCACGCGAGGGCATCGAGGCCAACTCCCGCCTGCTCGTGGCGACATCGGCGTCGACGAGCGGTGCTCGCGGACTGATCGGCACCATCACGCTCGGCCTGGACCTCCCTCCCTGATCGCCGCGAAACGGATCATCGCCGCAATAAGGCGACCGCCCTCCCGAAAAGCGGTGTGAATCCATGCCACGGCTCGTAATCGACGAGGATGGCTACGCCAACATCGCGCGCCAAGTCGCATCGCCGAATCACGATGCGCGGCCGGATTCGGGCACGATTGCAATCGCCGTCGTCCATGGCATTTCGCTGCCGCCCGGCGAATTCGGTGGCCGGGCCATCGAAGCGTTTTTCACCAACTGCCTCGACTCCGCGGCGCACCCTTACTTTGCGGGGATAGCGCAGCAGCGCGTCAGTGCGCATTTCCTGGTGCGACGCGACGGGGAGCTGGTGCAGTTCGTCTCGTGTCTCGCGCGGGCCTGGCACGCCGGCGTTTCCGCGTGGCGTGGGCGGGAACGGTGCAACGATTTTTCGATCGGCATCGAGCTCGAAGGCTGTGACGATGTCGCCTATACGGCGGCGCAGTACCGCATGCTGGTGCGATTGCTGCGGGCACTACGGCACCGCTACGCCATTGCGGAGGTCGTCGGCCACAGCGACATTGCGCCGGGTCGCAAGACTGATCCCGGCCCCGCCTTCGACCGGGACCGTATCCATCGCGCGCTACGCTGGAGCGGCCGCCGGTCTGCCTCCTGAGTGACCGCCATCGGCGCAGCACGCGCAGAGGCCGTGATGCCGCGGGACCGACGATTGTCGCCCGCCGACGACGCCCGGCGCCCGCGGAAAAGGGGGTACGCCGGCGGGCGAAATCGGGAGGAATTCGCGATATAATTGATGGTTATGCAACTCGTGGCCGATTATTTTCCGCTCCTCCTTTTTTTCATCGCGTTCAAGTGGCAAGGCATCTATGTCGCCACCGCGGTGGCGATGGCCGCGTCCGTCGGCCAGATCGCGTGGCTGCATTTCACGCGGCGCCGGATCGCGCCGGTTCATTGGCTCTCGCTGGCAATCATCATGGTGTTCGGCGGCGCGACCTTGATCATCCATGACGATGTCTATATCAAATGGAAGCCGACGGTGCTCTACGCGATTTTCGGGCTCGCCCTGCTCGTCGGCAGGGTCGCTTTCGGTCGCAATCTTCTGGCGGGCCTCATGAAGGGCGTGACCCTGCCGCCACCCATCTGGACGCGCCTCACCTTTGCATGGGTCGCCTTCTTCGCCTTCATGGGCATCGCCAACTGGTACGTCGCCT
>JBDUCE010000051.1:0-9398 GCA_040003635.1 Betaproteobacteria bacterium | reverse complement strand
CAGCGCCGTCCCTGCGACATTCGAGGTCCGTCTACATCCTCGACCCGCCGCCGGCAGCGAAGTTGCGCGACAATCGTGTGGGAACAATTAGAAGAGACGAGGAGAGAGCGTGAGCGACACGACAACCGTGCCGACGAAGAATCAGAAGCTGATCGATTGGGTGGACGAGATCGCGGCCCTGACGAAGCCGAAAAGCGTCCATTGGTGCGACGGCTCGGCAGAGGAGTACGACAAGCTGGCACAGCAGCTCGTCGATGCAGGAACCTTCACGAGGCTGGCCGACGCCAAGCGCCCGAACTCCTACCTGGCGCGCTCCGATCCCGGTGACGTCGCGCGGGTCGAGGACCGGACGTTCATCTGCACCGAGACCGAGGCCGGCGCCGGCCCGACGAACAACTGGACCGATCCGGTCGAGATGCGCGAGAAGCTCAACGGGCTGTTCGACGGCTGCATGGAAGGCCGCACGATGTACGTCGTGCCGTTCTCGATGGGCCCGCTCGGCTCGCCGATCGCGCACATCGGCGTCGAGCTGACCGACTCCGCGTGCGTGACCGTGAACATGACGATCATGACCCGGGTCGGTGGCGCGACGCTCGACGTGCTCGGCGAGGACGGCGAGTTCGTCCCCTGCGTGCACACCGTCGGCGCGCCGCTGGCCGAGGGCGAGCAGGACGTGTCCTGGCCCTGCAACGCCGAGAACAAGTACATCGTCCACTACCCCGAGAGCCGCGAGATCTGGTCGTTCGGCTCGGGCTATGGCGGCAACGCGCTGCTGGGCAAGAAATGCTTTGCGCTGCGCATCGCGTCGGTGATGGGCCGCGACGAGGGCTGGCTTGCCGAGCACATGCTGATTCTCGGAGTGACCGCGCCCGATGGGGAGAAGAGTTACGTGAGTGCCGCGTTCCCGAGCTCGTGCGGCAAGACCAACTTCTCCATGATGATTCCGCCCAAGGAGTTCGCGGGGTGGAAGGTCACGACCATCGGCGACGACATCGCGTGGATCAAGCCCCACAAGGACGGCCGCTTTCACGCCATCAATCCCGAAGCCGGCTATTTCGGCGTTGCGCCCGGCACGTCGTACGAATCGAACCCGAATGCGATGGAGATGCTGAAGGAAAAGGTCATCTTCACCAATGTCGCGCTGACCGATGACGGGGACGTGTGGTGGGAAGGCATGACCAAGGAATTGCCGGCGCACCTCACCGATTGGCAGGGAAAGTCATGGACGCCGCAGAGCGGACGCAAGGCGGCGCACCCGAATGCGCGCTTTACCGTTTCATCGGCGCAATGTCCTTCGCTCGACCCCGATTGGGACAATACCGATGGGGTGCCGCTCGACGCGTTTATTTTCGGTGCCCGTCGCAGCGATACGGTGCCTCTGGTGGTCGAGGCCGCAACTTGGGAAGAGGGCGTCTACAAGGCGGCCACCATGGGTTCGGAGACCACTGCCGCGGCTACGGGAAAAGTCGGCGAAGTGCGCCGCGATCCGTTCGCGATGCTGCCGTTTTGCGGCTACCACGTGGCCGATTATTTCGCGCACTGGCTCACGATGGGCAAGGCGGTGGCGCGGCCGCCACGGATCTTCAACGTGAACTGGTTTCGCACGGATGAGCAAGGGCGCTTCGCCTGGCCGGGATTCAGCCAGAACATGCGGGTGCTGCAATGGATCGTCGAGCGGTGCCATGCTCGCGCGCATGCCACGTCAACGGCGCTCGGCTTGGAGCCTGACTACGGCGACCTCAACTGGGCCGGTCTCGATTTCCCGCCGGAGAAGTTCGCCCGGGTCATGCGCGTGGACGGCGGCATGTGGAAGCGCGAGCTGGCCGCGCACGACGAGCTCTTCTCGAAGCTCGGCGCCAAGAAGCCCGCCGCGCTGGTCAGAGAGCGAAACCGGCTGGGTGATCGGTTAGGAGTGTAAGCACACACTGCTGTCGCTCGCGGTTGTGGGCTTGAACCTTAGATGACCGTTTAAGGCGATTAGGTCCTGTGGCTGGCGCGCGGTGACAATCCGCGGATGTTTCACGTGGAACATCCGGCGCCGAACATCCCCACTTAGCCGATTGGCTGAAGGCGCAGATCCATTCCGGCCCTATAATTCGGTGCGCCCTTAAGTCGGGCTGATGGCTGGCGGGGAAGGTTCCACGTGGAACATCGACCAGCTTCATCGCTCTATGGCACATCAGCGTCGGCCTGAAAGTCCCGAGTCCCGCATGCATTTTCCCGAAAAATTTGACGTGATCGTAATCGGTGGCGGCCACGCGGGCACCGAGGCAGCACTCGCGGCCGCCCGAATGGGGCGGCGCACCCTGTTGCTCACTCACAGCATTGAAACCCTGGGCCAGATGTCCTGTAACCCGTCGATCGGGGGGATCGGAAAAGGCCACCTGGTGCGGGAAGTGGACGCCTTGGGCGGGGCGATGGCCCTGGCGACCGACGAAGCCGGCATCCAATTCAGGACGCTCAACGGCAGCAAAGGCCCGGCGGTGCGTGCCACTCGCGCCCAGGCCGATCGTCTCCTTTACCGGCAGGCGATCCGGTCGCGCTTGGAGAACCAGCCCAATCTCACCCTTTTTCAGCAGGCGGTGGATGACATCACGATCGAAGGCACCGCCAGCGGCGATCGCGTCACGGGGGTGGTAACCCAGATCGGCGTCTGTTTCCAAGCACCAACGGTGGTCCTGACCGCCGGCACTTTCCTGTCGGGACGCATCCACGTCGGGCTGGCCCAGCACGAGGCGGGCCGGGCGGGGGACCCTCCTGCAAGCACCCTCGGGGCTCGTCTGCGTGAATTGCGGCTGCCCGTCGGCCGGCTCAAGACCGGAACGCCGCCGCGGCTCGATGGCCGCAGCATTGACTTTGCCGCCCTCCAGGTGCAACCGGGCGACACGCCCGCCCCAGTATTTTCATTCGTCGGTCGCCGCGACATGCACCCGCGGCAACTCCCGTGCTGGATCACCGCGACCAATCCGCGGACCCACGAAATCATCCGCGGCGGGCTCGATCGCTCGCCGATGTTCACCGGCGTCATCGAAGGGGTTGGCCCGCGGTACTGCCCGTCGATCGAAGACAAGGTCAGCCGCTTCGCCGAGCGGGCGAGCCATCAGATCTTCCTCGAGCCCGAAGGCCTCACCACCAACGAGATCTATCCGAACGGCATCTCGACCTCGCTGCCCTTCGATGTGCAGCTCGCGTTGGTCCAGTCGATCAAAGGCTGCGAGCGCGCTCACATCCTGCGTCCGGGTTATGCCATCGAGTATGACTATTTCGACCCGCGGGCGCTGCGCCCGACCCTGGAGACCCGGGCCATCGCCGGACTGTTCTTCGCCGGCCAGATCAACGGCACCACGGGCTACGAAGAAGCCGCTGCGCAGGGATTGCTGGCGGGGATCAATGCGGCACGATTCGCGGTAGGCGAGGAGGGCTGGTATCCACGCCGCGACGAGGCTTATCTCGGAGTCCTGGTCGATGATCTGATCACCAAGGGCGTCACCGAGCCCTATCGCATGTTCACTTCCCGCGCTGAGCACCGATTGCAGTTGCGCGAGGACAACGCGGACCTGCGGTTGACGGATTCGGGACGGCGGCTGGGCCTGATCGACGACGCGCGCTGGGATGCGTTCTCCGTGAAGCGCGACGCAGTCGGCCGGGAGCTCGAACGGCTCAAAGACACTTACATCAACCCGCAGGTGCTGGCGGCGCACCACGTGGAACGCGTGCTGGGTCAGACGATCGAGCGCGAGTACTCGCTCGCCCGCCTCCTCTCCCGCCCGGAAGCGACATACGCCGCCCTGATGACGATTCCCGGCGCGGGTCCGGCCGTCGACGACCCGGTGGTGGCGGCACAGGTGGAGGTGTCGATCAAATATGCCGGATATATCGATCGCCAACGCGGCGAGATCGAACGACGCCTGGACCAGGACGAGCTCGCGCTGCCCCCCGGCATCGACTATCGGCAGGTGCGCGGCCTTTCCACGGAGGCGCAACAAAAGCTCACGGCGCATCAGCCGGCGACGATCGGTCACGCCAGCCGGATTTCAGGCGTGACGCCCGCCGCGATTTCGCTTTTGCTGGTTCACCTCAAGCGCGGGTTTTCGGTGCCGCCGGACGAGCCAGCCATCGCGGTCGCACCTGTCGGGCGACGCACGGCTTGATCGCCGTTGCGGATCTTGACCAAGGGCTGGCGCGGCTCGTCGCGTCCGGCATTACGTTGCCGGACGGGATCGCGCACCCCCTCGCCGGCTATCTTGCGCTGCTCGCCAAGTGGAATGGCACCTACAACCTGACGGCCATCCGGGAACCCGAGCGTATGGTGACGCACCATGTGCTGGACGCCCTGGCGATCCTGCCGCACCTTCCGGACCGGCGAAGTCTTCGGCTCGCGGACGTGGGCAGCGGCGGCGGTGTTCCAGGGGTACCGCTGGCGATCGCGCGTCCCGAATGGTTCGTCTCGCTCATCGACAGCAACCACAAAAAAGGCTCGTTCCTGCAACAGGTTGCCGCAGAGCTCAGCCTTGGCAACGTCGAGATCGTCACCAAAAGAGTCGAGGAGCACCACCCCGCCGAGCTATTCGACGTGGTCGTTTCGCGCGCGTTTTCCGACCTCGAAACGTTCGTCGCCGTCGGGCTGCCGTTGCTGGCCCCGGACGGACGGCTGGTCGCCATGAAGGGTGTTTTCCCCTATGAAGAACTGACCGAGGTGGCTGCCGATGTGCGCGTATTGGGGACTTACCCTGTGAGCGTGCCGGGGCTCGACGCCGAACGCCATGTCGTGATCATGGCGCGCGCATGACGCGGATCATCGCCGTCGCCAATCAGAAAGGCGGCGTCGGCAAGACCACCACCAGTGTCAACCTTGCGGCCAGTCTCGCCGCCATGAAGCGCCGGGTGCTGCTGGTCGATCTCGACCCACAGGGCAACGCGACGACCGGCTCAGGGATTGACAAGCGAGCGCTCACTTCCACCATTTATCACGTACTGCTTGGAGAACGGACGATCGAAGAGGTTCGGGTCAACTCGCCCAGCGGGGGCTACGACGTGCTTCCTGCGAATCGCGAGCTCGCCGGTGCCGAAGTGGAGCTGGTTTCGTTGCCCGAGCGGGAGACCCGTCTCAAGGACGCTCTGGCCGAGGCCCTGCAGCAAATCCGCATCGCCATCACCTCCGTCGCCACCGACTACGACTTCATCCTGCTCGACTGTCCGCCGTCCTTGTCGTTGCTGACCCTGAACGGTCTTTGCGCCGCCGACTCCGTTCTTATCCCCATGCAATGCGAGTACTACGCGCTGGAAGGCCTGTCGGATCTGGTACAGACGGTGAAAAAGGTGCGGGCGCATTTGAATCCCGCGCTCGACATCGAGGGTTTGCTGCGAACCATGTACGACCCGCGGAACACCCTCGCCCTGAACGTCGCCGCGGAGCTTGAAAAACATTTTGGCGAAAAGGTCTATCGCACGGTGATTCCCCGCAACGTGCGTCTCGCCGAAGCGCCTTCGCACGGTATTCCCGTGCTGTATCTCGACAAAGGGTCGAAGGGCGCACAGTCGTACCTGGCATTGGCGGGCGAGATGCTGCGCCGCATGGAAGCCGCAGCAGCGCCGATGGCAACCACGCTCGCCGCGCCGGCCGCCTGAAGCGCACACTGGAGATGACGATGATCCGACCCAAGGGCCTCGGCCGCGGCCTCGATGCCCTGCTCGCGGGCGATGACGATTCGGCGGGCGAATCGCTGCAGACCATCGGCATTGACCGGCTGCTGCCGGGCAAATACCAGCCGCGCACCCGCATGGACGAGGCCTCGCTGGAGGAGCTTGCACAATCGATCCGCGAACAGGGCGTCATGCAGCCGGTGCTCGTCCGGCCGGTAGGCGGGCGCTTCGAAATCATTGCGGGCGAGCGCCGGTGGCGCGCCGCCCAGCGCGCGGGCCTGAAGTCAATTCCCGCACTGGTGAAACCGGTATCCGACCAGGCCGCATTGGCGCTCGCGCTGATCGAGAACATCCAGCGCGAAGATCTGAATCCGCTCGAGGAAGCCAACGGGTTGCAACGGCTGATCGACGAATTCGGCATGACCCACGAGGCGGCGGCCAAAGCAATCGGCCGCTCGCGCAGCGCCGTCACCAATCTCCTGCGCTTGCGCGAGCTCGCGAAGCCGGTGCAGGAGTACCTGCTCGCGGGGCACATCGACATGGGCCATGCGCGCGCGCTCCTCGCGTTGGCCCCGGGACAGCAAACGGCGGCCGCCGCCCGCATCGTGGCGCAAGGGCTCTCCGTGCGCGAAGCCGAACGGCTGGTGCACGCGTTCCGTGACCCCGCGACAACGCGGTCGTCAAAACCCAAAGCTTCGCCCGACCGCGACGTCGCGCGGCTGCAGGAAGAGCTGGCAGAACGCCTCGGCGCGCCGGTAATCATCCAGGTGCGCAACAAGGGCGCCGGTCGCGTGATCATCAGCTATGCGAGCCTCGATCAGCTCGACGGCATCCTGGCGCGGATGCGGTGACGCGAGCCGAGGAGCAGGGGCCCCGAGCCGAAGGCAAGGGGATGCGACTGGGGCGAGTCGGCCCGGGAGGCCGACACCACCGCACGTGCTGAAGCGCAAGTCGTGCGGAGGCCGCGGTGACGCGAGCCGAGGAGCAGGGGCCCCGGGCCGGAGGCAAGATGACGCGAGCCGTGTCTTACCTCCTCACCCCGCCTGCTGCAACATCGTCTCGCCGCCTGAGACTTCAAACTTGCCCGGTGCCTCGACGTTGAGGGTCTTGACCACACCGTCGTCGACGAGCATCGAAAAACGCTGGCATCGGGTGCCCATGCCGCGGGCATTGAGATCGAGCTCCAAGCCGAGCGCCTTGGTGTACGTGCCGCTGCCGTCACCCATCATCCGGACCTTGCCGGCTGCTTTTTGCTCGCGCGCCCACGCGCCCATCACGAAGGCGTCGTTGACCGAGAGGCAAATGACCTCGTCCACGCCCTTGCGTTTCAGCACATCGATGTTGGCGAGATAACTGGGAACATGCTTCGCGGAACAGGTCGGCGTGAACGCGCCGGGGAGTCCGAAGATCACCACTTTCTTGCCTCGGGTCAGCTCCTCGACCTTGAACTCGTTGGGCCCGATGGTGCAGCCGGGCGTTTCGGTCTCGATGTATTCGGACAGCGTGCCCGGCGGCAGCCGGTCGCCCACTTTGATGGTCATTGCCTTCTCCTTCGGATTTGTCGACCGGCGCATGTTTTCGTGCACCACGGCCGCCCAGATTACAGGCATTGGCGGCGATTTCAACCCACCACTTGAACCCTGCGCTCGCTGGCGGTAGGGTGTCGCCTCGGCCCGGTCGCCGGCATGAGGAGAACACGCTGTGGTAACACCAAAAAAAACTGCCACGCCTGCACGCCGGCGCTCGGCGACCACCACCTTGCTCATTGCGACGCGCAAGGGTTTGTGGACGCTGCAAAGCGATGAGAGCCGCCGCGCATGGAAGCTCAACGGGCCGCACTTCCTCGGCAACGTCGTACATCACGCCGTGCTTGATCCGCGCGATGGCCGCACGCTCCTGGCGGCGGCGCGCACCGGACATCTGGGCCCCACCATCTTTCGCTCGTCGGACCGCGGCCGCACCTGGAAAGAAGCGTCACAGCCGCCCGCGTTCAAGGCCGGCAGCGGGCGCACCGTCGATCACACCTTCTGGCTTGCGCCCGGACACGCGAGCGAGCCGGGCGTCTGGTATGGGGGCACGTCGCCACAGGGCCTCTTCCGGTCGATCGATGGCGGCGTGACCTGGCACGGTGTCGACGGTTTCAACGAACACCCGGACCGCAAGGCGTGGTGCGGCGGCGACCAGGACGGCACGCCCGACGGACCGAAGCTGCACTCGATCCTGATCGACCCGCGCGATCCGGCGCATCTTTACATCGGCATGTCGAGCGGCGGCGTGTTCGAATCGACCGCGGCCGGCGCCAACTGGCGGCCGCTCAATCGCGGCGTGCGGGCCGACTTCCTGCCGCAGCCTGATCCGGAGTACGGTCACGATCCTCATTGCGTGCGCATGCATCCGCAATCGCCCGACCGGCTGTATCAGCAGAATCACTGCGGCATCTACCGGTTGGATCGGCCCTCGGAAAACTGGTTGGACATCGGGGCGACGATGCCGAAGTCGGTCGGCTCGATCGGCTTTCCATTGGTGGTGCATCCCCACGACATCGACACGCTGTGGGTGTTTCCGATGGATGGCTCGAGCGTCTGGCCGCGTGTTTCGCCCGGCGGCCGCCCCGCCGTGTATCGCAGTGTCAATGGCGGGCGCACGTGGCAACGGCAGACGACGGGGCTGCCGGCCTCTCAGGCCTGGTGGACGGTCAAGCGCCAGGCCATGACGGCCGATCGCGCGCCGACCGTAGGCGTCTACTTCGGCACCACGAGCGGCGAAGTCTGGGGCAGCCGCGACGAAGGCCGGAGCTGGCGGCCGCTCGCCCGCCATCTGCCCCACATTTATGCCGTCGAAGCGGCCTGAGTTCTTCGCCGCCGAGCGATTCCACGAACCAGGTCGCCAGCATGATCGTCCGGATTCCGGGGCTCCTGCGCTCCTACACGGCGGGCGCCGCGATGGTGGAGGTAACGGCAGGCGCCACGAAGCCCGACGCAAGTCGTGGTGCCTCGGTGGATAGCGTTCTGATGGAGCTCGATCGGCGTTTTCCCGGCCTGCGCTTCCGGATCATCGACGAGCAGGCTGCGGTGCGGCCGCATATCAAGCTCTTTGTCGATGGGCTGCTCGTCCGTGATCTTGCCCATCCTGTGCATGCCGCGGCGGAGCTCATGATCGTGGGTGCTCTGTCCGGCGGCTGAGCGGTGAATGAAGCGCTCCGCCGGCAGCGCCCGGGTCGCCACATTGCGCCGCAGCATTTCGTTGCGGCCACCGGTTCGGAGCCGCTATAATCGACGGGTTTGCGCAAGGCGCGCAACTTGAGCGCAGGCGTGTTTCCTCCGTCGATCTCCGGTTCCATCCGCACGGTGCTCAAGTGGCAGCTCTTTGCAACGGCCGCGGTGGCCGCGGGGGCGGGACTCATCGCCGGCGTGCACGGCGCCCTGTCGGCAATCCTGGGCGGCGCGATCAACATGGGCGCCGGCGTGATCTACGGAGCGCTGCTCGCAGTGGGCACGGGCGGCGGGAAAGCGCGGGGCGCGCACCTTGCGCTGATCGCCATGTTTCGCGCCGAGGCGGGCAAGGTTCTGGCGATCATGGGCGGGTTATGGCTGACGCTCACGATGTACGGGAACATCATTCCGGCGGCTTTCTTCAGCGCGTTCGTAATCACGGTGGTCGCCTTCAGCATGGCGTTTTTTGTCCGCAATTGACAACCCAGCAGGGACGAGGCGATGGTCGCCGAAGAATCTGAGCTCACCCCCACGTCGTACATC
>JBDUCE010000050.1:0-9447 GCA_040003635.1 Betaproteobacteria bacterium | reverse complement strand
ACGGCGCTGACCACCGTCGAACCGTTCACCGCCGCGAACAGCGCCGAGCCGACGATAACGGCCATGTAGAGTCCGCCGCGCAGACGCCGCAGCCACGCCTCCGCCGCCTGGAACAAGCGCTCGGTCATGCCCGAATTGCCGATGATCGTGCCCATCAGCACGAACATCGGCAGCACGGCGTACTCGTAGTTGCTGACCACCGCGTAGGGGAGCGTGCGCAGTTGGCCGAACGCAAAGCTGCTGCCGATTGCGATCATCATGCCGCCCACGCCCAGAATCCCCATCGCCGCGGCGACGGGGATGCCCAGGAACAGGCTCGATATCATCAATCCGACGCAGATGTAGCCGATCGTCAGGGGTTCCATGGGCGGCTCATGTTGTTCCTGGCGAATTACAGCGGGGCGAGCGGCTGAGCCTGCGGTTGGTCGACCGCACGCCGCAGTACCCGGCGCACGTTGGCAAGGCTCTGGACAACCATCATCGTCGCCCCGACGGCCAGCGCGAGGCGCGCAGGCCACAGCGGGAGCTTGATCAGTCCTTCATCGTATTCGCGATTGGCGATGCTCTGCCGCACCATGTCCCACCCGGCCCAGGCAATGGCGCCGAACAGTATTGCCATGGAAATCGGCGCCAGCACGTTGAAATACCGGCGCAGGCGGCCCGGCAGCAGGTCGATCACGACCTCCACCCGGATGTGCTTGCCCTCCGCCTCCGCCTGCGCGAGGCCAAGCATGATGCAGAACACCATCAGGCCGCGGGTGATCTCCACGGTGCCCGGAATGGGCCGGCGCAGGAACTGCGTGCCGATGATGTCGGCAACACCCAGGAAGGCCATGCACAGGAGGCCCACGCCGGCGCAACCGGCGGCGACCAGCGACAGACGTGTCATCGGGTGAACCTCCGCGCTGCAGGCAAAATCATTGGCCGACGAACACCGCGCGCGCGTCGGCCGCAACCGGAGGTCAGCTCACTTCGCGGCGACAACTTCCTTCCAGATCTGCACCATTTTCCGCGCGTCGTCGCCTTTGCCTTTTGCCGTTTGAGCGGTGATGAATTCGTCGAAATAATTCGGCAGCTTGGCCTTCCACTTGGCTTTCTCGGCATCGGGGAACTTGTGGAACTGGACGCCTTTGGAGCGCAGGACCTTGTCCGAATCGATCGCCGCCTGGCGCACGGCCTCGAGGTCGCGCTTGCCGGCCTCGTCGGCGATGGTCATGACGACCTTCTGTTGCGCGGGGGTGAGCTTGGCCCAGGATTTCTCGGTCATCCATACACCCCATGTCGGCCCGTCCCAGATCGTGACGTCCATCACGTGCTTCGAAACTTCGTAGATCTTGTAGTTGTCCATGAGGTCCACCGAGAACGGCATCACGTCGACCACGCCGCGCATCATGCCCTCGTAGAGCTCGGTCACCCCGAGCGTCACCGGGACCGCACCCACCGCCTGGGCCATCCGGGGAAGATCGGATCCCCAGGTGCGGAATTTCTTGCCGTTCAATTGCTCGATGGTCAGGATCGGCTCTTTCGCGACCAGCACGTAGGGATTGAGGACATGAAAGAACAGCGGCCGCATCCCTTTGGCGCGCGCTTCTTCGGTGAGCGCGGGCACTTCTTTCATCAGGCGTTCACTGAGGCGATAGGCCTGATCGATATTGTCGATGGCCATCGGGATGGAGTTCGGCGCCGTGAAGAACGGCAACTGATCCGGAAAATAGCCGGGTGACAGCGCTGCCATGTCGATAGCGCCATTCTCGACCAGGGAAAGCGTCTCCTTGACCGCGCCGAGCCCGTTGGAAAAGAAGATCTTGATTTCGACTTCGCCGTTGGTCCGCTTCTTGACCTCGTCGGCAAACCATTGATCGACAATCGAGCCGGCCGTGTTAGCCGCCATCTGGTGATTCATCCGGAGCAGCGTCGCGGCGTTGGAAGCCGCGGGCAGGGTCCCGAACGTCAATGCGGCGCCGATGACCATTGCCACAGTGCGAATGCACGTGTTCATTTGAGGTCTCCTCCACATGGAATTATTGTGCGACTCGGACGGACATCGCCTGGGTAAAGCAAGGGGTATTCTGAGTCCGGCCAGGCCAAAACAAAAGGCCCCAATGCCTTCCGGGCAATCTGCCAGAAATCAGCCGGGCGTCTATGGCAATGGGCGCATGGCCGCCGTGCGCTCGGCGCATGGGCCGCGCCTCGTTACGACCGCAATCCAGCCTGCGCTCTGGCACGCTCTGGCATCGCGGCCCTTCGGCACCGTAGCGCTTGGGAACCGGCTTGGCGGCCTCAACCGCGCGATAATTCGTCGAGGGGCGTGCATCGGTCGTCATTCGGTGCGCTGATTCAGGGTTCGCGAGATGATGTGGTTCTACCAACTGCAGGCAAGGCTGGGCAAGCGCCTTTTTCCGGAGCGGGCCAACCGCTGGCGGCGCTGGAAACGGCACGACCCGATGTCCAGCGTGGTCATTTCACACGAGCGCTGGAACGCCTTCCTTTCGGCCTATGTCACGAGCGGCGCCGACGGCGTCAATCGGGTCAGGTACGCCGCTGTGGCAGAGCGCGATCGCGCTGCCCTGTCGACCTATCTCGCCGACTGCGGAGGGCTCGCGATCAGTACGTACGCTCGCGACGAACAGTACGCCTACTGGCTCAATGTATACAACGCCATCACCGTAAGGACGGTGCTCGAGCACTACCCCATACGCAGCATGCGCAACGCCGGCCTGGTGCCGAGCTGGCTCGGTGGCGGACCCTGGGACCACCCGCGCGTCCGGGTCGAAGACGAGCTTCTCAGCCTCAATGACATCGAGCACCGAATCCTGCGGCGCAATTGGCGCGACCCGCGCATTCACTACGCAATCAACTGCGGCGCCATGGGCTGCCCCAACCTGCCACGGCAGGCATTCGGCGCCGAAGGGCTCGATCGCACCCTCGATACCTTGGCCACGGCGTTCATCAACAGCCCCCGCGGTGTCCACTTCGACGGCAATCGACTCTCTGCGTGTCGAATCTTCTCGTGGTTCCGTGAAGATTTCGGCGGCAGCGACGCGGCACTGCTCGAGCACCTGCAGCGATACGCGGCGCCGGAGCTCCGGGACAGGCTTAAGAGACGGACTCGCATCGACGGCTATCACTACGACTGGTCGCTCAACGACGCCAAAGGGTAGGGAACCTGATCGGGCAGGGCGCCGGCAGGTACGTACTCGGCGCACTGCGAAGGATGAGCCCATTGACCCGGGGCCCGGGCAAGCCGTACGGCGTTTCCGGGCTCCAACTGCGTCGCGGTGCGACCGAGGCGGCCGAAGCACAGGTTGTCGGCACCGTCGAGCCTGATCAGTGCGAACCCGGATTCGTGGACGACACCCGTAACAGGCAGTACGGCGGGACCTCGCGTCAGCACCACGACAGTGCCCCGACCGGTCAGTTCGCGCCAATCCAGCACGCGACTGCCGCAGATGCACGTGAGACGCGGCGCGAACCACGTTCGGCGGCAACGCGGGCATTGCGTGGCGAGTGCCACCCCGCGCTCGAGGCCCGCGAAATACGGCGAAAGTGCGCCCAAACCATGCGCATAACGCAAATGGAGCTCGATCGCAACCGTGTACGCGGATACGTCTTGCGGCGAGAGCTCATTCATCCCGCGCCTCCAGGACGTGCGTGACGCTCACGGTCGCGATGCCGCCATGCGCATCTGCAAGCGCCGTGCGCAAGCTCCGTTGCGGCTGCAGCGCAGGCCAATACCGGCCTTGTAACAGCCGGGTCAGCGTGACGATCTGCATCACCCCGGTCGCACCCGGGGCGCCGCCCTGCCCGATCAGCCCGCCGGAGAGATTCACCGGCAACCGCCCGTCCCTGGAAAATTCTCCCGCCTCCAACGCTGCCCCCGCTGTGCCGGCCGGGCCAAGACCAAGCGCCTCGATGCCCTGCAACTCCGCTCCGGTAAATGCATCGTAAACCTCCGCCACGTCGATCTGGCGCGCGGGCGATTCGATTCCTGCCATCGCGCACGCCGCCTGACGCGAGCGCTCCTTGCTGCGAAAGCGGTGGAGTTCGGGACGATCGCCCAAGCGAACGTGATCGGATGCGCAGCCGCTTCCGGCGACGTAAACGCGCGGCCGCAGACGACCGCCCGGCAGGTCGCCGGCAGTGAGGACGACAGCAGCTGCGCCATCGCTGATGATGCTGCAATCGAGAAGCTTGTAGGGCGTGGACACCGGACGCGAAGCCAGCACGTCCGCGACGGTGATCGACATCGGCTTGTGTGCGCCCGGGTTGTCCAGAGCGTTACCGTGGTTCTTCACCGAAACGGCGGCGAGCTGCGCCTCGGTCGTGCCGTACCGGCGCATGTGCTCGGCGATCGAGAGCGCGTACAGATTGGCGGCGGTGGCGCCCGCCATGCCGTCGATATCGGGGTCGAACGACAGTCCGTAAAGCATCCGCATGTCGTCACCGGAAAGATGGCTCGCGGCATGCTCGAACCCGATCACCAGCACGCACCGGTGCATACCCGAGCGAATATGCATGAACCCGGCCCGCACGGCGGCAGCGCCGGTCCCGCCGCCCATTTCCACCCGGATGACAGGACAGGGCACGAGCCCGATCTCGTCGGTCAACAGTGCGCCGGGGGCAAGCTGCAGAGAGAAGAAGTCGCTTTCGGACCCAACCACGACCGCATCGACCTCCGCGGCTTCGATACCGGCGTCGTCTAGCGCCTCCCGCGCACAGCGCAGCACCCAATCGCGCGGCGTCGAGGCGTCGCGAAACGTGCCGAACGCGGTGGCACCGCAGCCGGCGACCACGACTTCGGGTCGGTCGGGTCGAGGCATGGCCGATCACGGCGCCATGGTGCGCGCTGCGATCGCCTCGAGGTTGCGGCGACGCAATTCCGTCCGGCGGATCTTGCCGGAACTGGTCAGCGGAAAATCGTCGACGAATTCGATTTCTCGCGGGTACTTGTAGGCCGCGAGATTGCGTTTCACGTAGTCCTGCAGTTCGCGAACCAGCGGCGCGGAAGGCACCACGCCCTGTCGCAGCCGGATGTACGCCTTGACGATCGCGCCTCGCTCGGCGTCGGGGCTGGCGATGACGGCCGCTTCGGCGACGTCCGGATGGCTCACGAGCGCATCTTCGACTTCCGCAGGTCCGATGCGGTAGCCCGCGCTCTTGATAAGGTCGTCGTTCCTGCCCTGGTACCAGAAATAACCGTCTGCATCCTGGCGCGCGAGATCGCCGGTGCGCACCAATCTCGCGCCCAACCGCAGGCGTTGCGGAATACCCGGATCACCCCAGTAACCCAGGAATAACGTGGGGTCGTCGGTCGTCGACACGATCTCGCCAACCTCGCCGCGGGGCACCGGGTTGCCACCTTCATCGACGAGCAACGTCACGTGTCCCGGATACGTCCGGCCCATCGAGCCGGGACGGATTGGATAGAGGCGCTTGCAATTGCCCACGAGATGATTGAATTCGGTGAGCCCATAGAACTCGTTGCATACTGCGCCCAGCTTCTCCTCGCACCAGCGCACGATTTCACTGGGAAGACTTTCCCCGCCCGTGCAGATCACGCGCAACGCCAGTTCATGGCGGGACCTCGGATCGCCGACCTCCGCGAGGCGTTTCAATCCGGTCGGCGTCATGAACACGTGAGTAACGCGATGGCGCGACATGAATTCGAGCGCCCATTGCTGGTCGAAGCGGTGCTGACTCGCGACCACTGTGTGCCCGTGGAACCACGCCGGCAATACGAGGTCGAGGAGACCGCCGACCCACGCCCAGTCGGCAGGCGTCCACAAGACGCACTCCCGATGCTGCAACTCGAGGTTGTAGAACAGACTGACCGTAGGCAGGTAAGCGTGAAGCACGCGATGCCCATGCAGCAATCCCTTCGGCTTGCCGGTCGAGCCCGACGTGTACATGAGCAACGCCGGATCGGCAGACCGTGTCGCGACGGGTTCAAACCCTTCGCTGCCGGCGTCGAGCAGCGCGGCGACATCCGCGACGGCGCGCGGCTGCCTTTCCGTAGTCACGAGGCGGACCGGCACGCCGAGTTCCACGCCGAGGGCCTGCCAGTCGTCGACGGCGGCCGGCTCGGTCAATATGACGCGCAGGGCGCAATCGCCCAGGATATGGCGCAACGTTTCGGGACCGTAGAGTTGCGACAGCGTGACGACGATGGCGCCAAGCTTGTAGATCGCGAGGTGTGCGATTGCGGTCTCGGGCCGCTGGCCCGTGTGCACACCGACCGGATCACCCTGGCCCACGCCCAGACGCGAAAGGCCTCGGGCGAAGGCGGCAGCGGCGCGATCGAGCTCGGCAAACGTCCAGCGGCGCAGCGTCCCGTCTTCCGCCTCGAAGACCAGCGCAGGGTGGTCCGAGCGCGCCCCTGCCGCGTGCTTCGCCACCGTATCCGCCGCGATATTTGCGCGCTCCGGAATCGGGACGCGATAGTGGCCATCGGCATCGCGCTTAAGCCCGATGCTCTCCATCTCGCGGTCGGAGAGCGCATCTTCCCCTTGCTCAGGCATCGACCCTCTCCCCTGTCCGTATCGCACGCAGAAGATTGCCCGCGCCCGCCCCGTCGACAGCGCCGGCGGCGATGGCTGATCGCGCGGCCGCCGCGTTCTGCGTGACCGTCACCGCCACTTCAAGCAAGGGTAGCATCTTATAATTGTCTGCAGCGGCAGGAGAATCCGTTACCGATGGTCGCCGTTCCTGCGTCGCATCGAGGGGGCGCCGGCAATGCCGATATCGACCGGGTGCGTGTCGCGACGTACTGCCATGAGCAATGAAATCTGACCTGCCAAAACGATTGCGATTGCACGCCTTGCGCCCGGGGCTCGGTTCACTGCCCCCGGCGATTGCCCGGGATACGGCCTGATGCGCCACGCGGTCTCGGTCCGCACGGCGGTCGACGACGACGCGTCTGCAATCCAATCGATCTACGCACCCATAGTCCGCGAGACAGCGATCTCCTTTGAAGATGTCCCGCCCAACGCCGCCGAGATGCGGGAGCGTATCCGGAGTACAGTCGTTGCTTACCCTTTCCTCGTTTCAGCCGCCGGCGATGGAATCGTTGGGTATGCCTACGCCGGACCACACCGGGTGCGCGCCGCCTACCGCTGGTCGGTAGACGTTTCAGTCTACGTCGCATCCCCGGCACGCCGACACGGTGTCGGTCGTGCGTTGTACGCCGCACTCCTGACGATCCTCGAGATGCAAGGGTTCCACGCGGCCTTTGCCGGCATCGCATTGCCGAACCCCGGCAGCATAGCGCTGCACGAAGCGCTCGGATTCACGCCACTCGGCGTCTATCGCGAGGTCGGATTCAAGCGCGGCCACTGGCACGATGTCGGATGGTGGCGCCGACCGCTGCACGAGTGCGCAACGCCGTCGGAGCCCTTGCCGTTTTTCGCACATCGGGGCCGCTTCGTTGCCGCCAAGATCCTGACGACCTGACCGCTCTTCGAGCGGCCTTCGACGCGGTCATCCGTGATCCCATGAGCCGCGCGCTAGCGAACCGCAGGTCGCGCACCTGCGCGGAGTGGGCGAGCAGCCAAACCGCGTTGTTGGTATCGGATGCCGGCCACGCTGAGCAGTCAGGCCCGTTTGCGTTTCAACTGCAACCCGGGCGCGCACGCCGACGTCGCGCTGCTCCCTTGACAGCAGTTCTCGGTCAAATATCCCAAAAGACCGTTCATGCGATCGTAGTTTGCGGAGTAGTAGACGAAGCGCCCATCCTGCCGCGCCTGGGCCATGCCGGCGTTGGACAATTCCTTCAGGTGGAAGGATAGCGTCGCTGCCGGCAGATCGAGGCGATCAGCGATTGCCCCTGCCGCCATGCCATCCGGCCCTTGCTGGACAAGCAATCTGTACACCGCCAACCGTGTCCCTTGAGCCAAGGCGGCCAACGCCTTTACCGCTTCGGCAGTCTTCATTGGAGCTCCGCGCAGAACCGTCGATAAGGACCAAGCTCAAGTGTAGGGCGAGGCCGCGATTTTGCAAAGGCCAGGATATTAGGGCCCTAAATACGCAGAAGTGTTCAGCCACCATGCATGACAGGCCTTGCTTCACGGAGGCAAAACGACGTGCCTGCGTGCGGCGAAAGCCATCCCCGAGCTCCTGCGCCGGCGCATGCCTCTTCAATCGGCCGTCAAATGGGAACGGTGGTATTGACACGCGGTGCCTTGCTCCGGCTCAAAGCGACGATCACGAACGGACCCGCGAGGGCGCCGACACCCAGCGACACCCACGCCATGCCCCACGCGATAGCTCCCCGTTCGCCGGATAGCTCGGTAAACGCGTCGAGCACGAGTCCGAACACCAGAGGGCTGATCGCCCCGAGGCCGAAGCCGATGGCCGATCGAAGCGAGTAGGCAATCCCCAGGAGCGGTGGCGGCACGAGCTCCGTCAACGCGGTTGAATAGACCGAGGAGTCCCCGAGCGCCGCCAGGTTGTAGACAACGGCGACGGCCGCAACGAGCCAAAGGGGCGCCGCGATCAACCATCCGAATATGAACGAGCACAGCAGGCTGGTCACCGTCAGCGACATCATGATGGTCGTGCGTCCGAGCCGATCGGAAAGGGTTCCCGCCGCGACACTGCCAACCGTATTGGTGGCGAAGCTGATCGCGGACAACGTCAGTCCCACAGTCACTGCTTCGGACGCAGCGTACTGTCGGGACGCGGCCGCGGCCAGAAATGCGGGCAGCCACGCCCAAAGGCCGAGCAATTCCCAACTGTGGAACGCGTAGCTCCAGATGGCGAGCATCGCCGGTCGATTGCGCCAGACTTCGAGCAGACGGTAAATGCCGTTGCCGATCGCATGGTGGTGCGCGACGATGTTGCGGCTGCTCCGCAACACATGGAACGAAATCAGCAGGCCGATGACGGGCCCCGACGCCGCGGCAAAAAATCCCGCGCGCCATCCGAATTCGGCGATCAGGCGACTGCCGGCCAGCAGCGACAGCGCGTACCCCATGGAAGACGCGGCCAGGTACCACCCCATCGCGTTGCCGCGGCGCTCTGGCGGAACCCGTTCTGCAATCAACGTGAGCCCTGGTGTATACGATCCGCCAGAACATAATCCGGTAAGGGCGAACAACGCCAACGCCGAGTGGAATCCGCTGGCGAACAGGGCAAACATCCAGGCGGTGAGGCACGCCGCAAACCCCGTTAGCAGGAACGTTCGCTTGGCGCCGAGTCGGTGCGTGAGAAAGCCGACGCCGAACAGCGAAAGCAGGTAACCGAGGTGCCATCCCGAGTGGATGAGCCCGGCGTCCCCGGCGCTCATCGACCAATCCTTCATGAGCAGCGGCAAGGCACCCGCGTAGGCCATGAAGATGAAGCCGTAGCACATGCGGCTCAAGCAAAGCCATGCCAACCATTGCCGTTCACCCATGGTCGAGCCGGACGCCGCTCGATGCTGCGCTCGGGATGGGGCATCCCATGGCTTAG
>JBDUCE010000439.1:0-2822 GCA_040003635.1 Betaproteobacteria bacterium | reverse complement strand
AGGCCCGCGACCATGCGCAAGGTCGTCGTCTTGCCGCAGCCCGAAGGACCGAGCAGCGTGACGAGCTCGCCCGGCGCCACCGTGAACGACACATCGTCGACGGCGGTGACATCGTTGTAGCGCTTCGACACCCGCTCGAAGACGACGCCTCCTGTTCCCTTGTCCATGTCAGTGTCCCGTCGCCAGCGCACCGGCCGCGCGACGCCCGAGCTGCGCCTCGCCGACCACTTTTTGCACGGCGAGCAATACGCCGAGCATGAGCACGATCAACACCGACGAATACGCAATGGCTAGCGGATACTCGCCGGCCTCGACCCGATTGATGATGTAAACCGTGGCAAGGTTGTATTTGGCGGTCGCGAGAAAGATCACTGCACTGACCGCCGTCATTGCGTGAGTGAAGCTGAACACGAGTGTCACGAGTATCGCGGGACGAAGCAGCGGCATGACCACGCGGGTCAGCGTGCGCAGGGTCGACGCGCGCAGTGTTGCCGAGGCTTCATCGAGGGTCTTGTCGATCTGGGACAAGGCCGCGACGCCGGCGCGCACCCCCACCGGCATGTTGCGAAAGACAAAACAAAGCACGAGGATGGCGATGCCGCCGGTGAGCTCCAGCGGCGGCACGTTGAAGGCGACGATATAGGACACGCCGATCACCGTTCCCGGAATGGCGAAGCTCACCAGGGTCAGGAACTCGAAAGCCCTGCGGCCGGCGAAGCGGTGGCGCATGATCACGTAGGCGGCAAGCAGTCCGATGATGGCGGTCAAAGGCGCCGAGACGGCCGCGACCTTGACGGTGTTGAAAAGGCTGTCCCACGCCGAGCCGCTGAAAAACACGCCATGCGGGCCCCACTCGGCGCCAAAGCCCGCAGCGAAATGTCCGAGAGTCAATGTCATGTCGCCACGCCCGATGTCCTTGACGAATCCACCGGTCAGGATAACCGCATAACAGACGAGCGTGAATGCGATCCATGAGGCGGCGACGGTGAAACAGCCGATCCACAGGGCACGCGGCAGCTTTGCCGGCGATCCACCGTCACCCTTGCCGCTGACGGTCACATACGAGGAGCGTCCGACCCAGCGTTGCTGCAGCCAGAAGGCGAGCATGGTCAACCCGAGCAGGACGACGGCGAGCATCGCCGCCCGCCCCGGGTCGTGTTGCGCGCCGGCGATGGCGAAAAAAATCTTGGTCGAAAGTACCTCGTAGTTACCCGCCAGGACAATCGGATTCCCGAAGTCGGCGAGGCTTTCGACGAAGCCCAGCAGAAAGGCGTTGGCGAGGGCAGGACGCAACAGCGGCCAGGTGACGGTGCGAAAAACCCGTCCGCGCGACGCGCGCAAGGTCTGCGCCGCTTCTTCCAGCGAGGGACTTACGGCGTTGAGGGCGCCGTGCAGGAGCATGAACGCGATCGGCGAGAACGTCAGCAGTTGCGCCAGGGTGACGCCGGGGAGGCCGTAGATCCATCGCGATCGTGGAATGGACAACGCGGCATCGAGCCATCCGGTGATGAGCCCGGTGCGGCCGAAGAGCACCACCAGCGCGAGTGCAATCACGAACGGGGGTGTAATGATCGGCAGGACCGACATGAGCTTGAGAAGCCCTGCGTAGCGCTGGCCGCCCCGCTGCACGACAAGGGCGAGGATGAGCCCGAGCAGCGTCGACACGACGCCGACGATGATGGCGAGCATGGCCGAATTGATCGCCACGCCACAGTGAGTACCGCCGCTGAAACAGCCGATCCCCCAGATATCCGCAGCAAAGAGCCGATCAGCCATGATCGCCGGCGCGAACCGGCCATGGGCGTCGAAACCCGCCGCGAGCAATGACTTGCCGACGGGGAAAAAAATAAAGATCGCCAGCAACGCGCCCACCACAACCACAATCGTTGCAATGACGGGATTACCGGCGAAGGCGCCTAGCCGGGCCAGCGCGCGAGCGAGACAAACGACGAGTGCGCTAAGGCCCACGGCGGCACCGAGACCGAACGCGGGGCCGCTGGCGCCGGCGACGAAAGCACCGGCAAAGGCCCATACCAGGCCGAAGGCGGCAGCACAGGCCGTCAGCCGGTCGCGGCCGAGCCAGGCACCCACGACGGTGACCGTCGCCGCCACCAGGAGCGGCGCCAGGGCGATTGCGGCATCGAATGCCGGCCATAGGCTGCCGACGCGCGCGAGCGCCAGCACCAATGCGGAAGAACCGCCGTCGCTCGCCCATGGCAGGAGCGCCAAGGCGGCGAACGCCACCAACGCCACGATGGGCGCGGTCCGGTCATGCGAGGCCGGAACGAACCTCGCCCGTGCGAGCGCGGGCGAGGCCGCGGGAGTGGCCACTCAGGCCCCGCGACTCATTTCGGCAAGGTCGAGACTTCCTTGTCCCATTTCGTCAGCAGGCGCGTGCGCTCTGCCGTGGAACCGTACTTCACAAAATCGTAATTGATCAATTTGATCTCGGAGAGCTTTGGCGCACCTGCCGGGACCGACGCGTTCTTGTTCGATGGCACCTGGTAGGAAACCTTCGCCTGCGCGCCGATCGCCTGCGCCTCCGGCGTAAGGGCCCAGTCGTACCACTTCTTGGCGTTCTCCATGTTCTTGGCACCCTTGATGATGCTCATGCTGCCGATCTCGTAGCCGGTGCCTTCGCAAGGGGAGACGATCTTCACCGGCGCGCCGCCGACGGCCTGGACCACGGCATCGTGCTGGAAGGTGATGCCGACCATGCTCTCTCCCGTCGCAGCGGCGCGCGCCGGTGCCGCCCCCGACTTGGTGTGACCCGGAATCTGATCGGTCGGTTGTCGAGAAGCTAGTTCCCTTACGACCCCCAA
>JBDUCE010000049.1:0-9470 GCA_040003635.1 Betaproteobacteria bacterium | reverse complement strand
AGTTGATTGCGCTGGTGCGTGACGTTCCGTGCAAGCTGAATCTCATTCCGTTCAATCCGTTCCCCGGCTCGGAGTTCCGCACCAGCCCGCGCAGCCGGATATTGGCGTTCCAGAAAGCGCTTATCGACGCCGGCATCGTGACCACCGTGCGCAAAACCCGCGGCGAGGACATCGACGCGGCCTGCGGGCAGCTCGCAGGCCAGGTGCTCGATCGCCGCACGCGCCGGCGGGTGGTGCCGATCGCTGCATCGCCCGCATTCTCCGCCGCAGCAACCAACGCCGTGGGTACGCCGCAATGAATCTTCGCGTCTTGATGGCGCTCCTGGCGCTCGCTTTGGTGCTTGGTTCGTGCTCGGCCGCAAAGCAGATGCTGGCCCCTTCGGCCCCGCCGCAGCCGCAACTGCAGGCACCGGAAACGATACCTCTGGCGCGGACAGCCGAGAGCACCCCTTCCCAGCGCGCGCAACTGCGCACCGATCTCGCGGCCGGGTATTACGAGCGCGGCCAGATGGACGTGGCACTGGAAGAGCTCGCAGAAGCCGTGCGGCTCGATCCGGCGAATGCGCGCGCCTACAACCTCTATGGCCTCGTCTACACCTTCCTCGGCGAAAACCCCAAGGCCGAATCGAATTTCCAGCGCGCCCTGACCCTCGCGCCGCAGGACTCGGAGATCCGGCATAACTGGGGCTGGTATTTGTGCACCCATGGCCAAGCGCGCGATGCCATGGGCGAGTTCGAGGCGGCGCTCTCCAACCCGCTGTACCGAACCCCGGAGATTGCGCTGGTCAACGCCGGCCGCTGTGCCGCGTCATTCGGAGATGTCAAAGGCGCCGAGACCTACTTCCGGCGCGCCCTCGTGAGTGCTCCCAGGAACGCCAATGCCTCGTACGGACTGGCGCTGCTCGCGTACAAGGGAGCGCGCTTCGAGGAGGCCCGGGGCTGGGTAAAGGGCGCACTGGCGCGCAACAACGCGCCGCCCGAGGCCCTGTATCTCGGCATGTGCATCGAGCGCAGCCTGGGCGACCGGCAGAGCGAGCTTTCGTACATCTCCCAACTGCGTAACCGCTACCCCGACGCTGCCGAAACGCGCGCGCTTGGCACCGGGACTTGCGAGTGAGCGACCGGGAATCACCCTATCCCGCCGGTGCCGATATCGCCACCGCGACTCGCGGCGGCAACGCCGGCGAGATGTTGCGCGGGGCGCGCGAAGGAGCCGGACTCTCGCTCGAGGCCGTCTCGCAGCAATTGAAGCTCGCGCCGCGACAGGTCCGGGCGCTGGAAGACGGCGACTTGGCATTGCTGCCCGGGCGAACATTCGTGCGCGGCTTCGCGCGCAACTATGCCCGCGTGCTCGGCCTCGATCCGCAGGCCGTGCTCGATGCCTTGCCCGGCAGCGCTGGATCGAGTACGCCCGAAGTCCCCACCCTGCCGGCGACCGCCGTCGCCATGGGCCATCTGCCGTCGCCACCGAACGGCCGGCCAGGCCGGCGGCGCTGGACACTGGCACTCGTCATCTTCGGACTCGTCGCCGCCGCGGCGACCTACGTCTACCTGCAGGGCGATTTTCGTCGCACAACCTCTCAATCCACGACGCCCGCGATCACGGTGGCAACGTCCGACACGAGCACCACCGGCAACACTTCGTCTCGTGATGTTGCGCTGCCGCTCCCGATGCCAAGCCCCGCTGCCCCCGACGCCGGCGGCAACACCGGCGCGCCCCATGACGCGCCGGTGCCAGCGGCAGGTGTCGAAGCCGGCAGAATTGCACCGGTGCCGACTGAATCAGCGGCCATCGCTCCCATAACGCTGACCCTGCGCGGATCGTCGTGGGTCGAGATCACGGATGGCTCCGGGCGGGTGGTGATCTCGCAGACGCTTCCCGGCGGCGAGACGCGGGCTGTCCCCGGCGCGCCGCCGTTTGATGTCGTCATCGGCAACGCGCCCAACGTCGTCCTCAGTTTTCGGGGTCAACCGATCGACCTCGGCCCGCACACCCGCCAGAACGTGGCGCGGCTCACGTTGCAATAGGCGGCATGCGCTCCTTTCTTTCACGCCGGGCCACCCGGCAGGTAGACGTTGCCGGTGTGCGCATCGGCGGCGACGCGCCGGTCGTCGTGCAATCGATGACCAACACCGACACCGCCGACGTGGCCGGCACCACCGCGCAAGTCAGGGCGCTGGCCGATGCCGGCTCGGAGCTCGTGCGGGTCGCGGTCAACACCTTGCAGGCCGCGGCGGCGGTGCCCTTGATCCGTGACGGGCTCGACGCCATGGGATGTCACGTGCCGCTGGTGGGTGATTTCCACTTCAACGGCCACAAGCTGCTCCAGGCGCACCCCGCATGCGCGCGGGCGCTGGCCAAGTACCGCATCAATCCCGGGAACGTCGGCAAGGGTTCCAGGCGCGATAGGCAATTTGCATTGATGATCGAGCAGGCGATCGCGCATCGGAAGCCGGTACGCATCGGCGTCAATTGGGGCAGCCTCGACCAGGATCTGCTGGCGCGGATGATGAATGAGAATGCCGCCCGCAGCGCGCCCTTCCCGCCCGACGCCGTCATGCGCGAGACGCTGGTGGTATCGGCCCTCGAAAGCGCGAGGCGCGCGGTCGAGCTCGGGCTGCCGCCGGACCGGATCGTGCTCTCGTGCAAGGTTTCGGATGTGCAGGACCTGATCGCCGTCTATGGCGAGCTCTCCCGCCGCTGCGACTGGCCGTTGCACCTGGGTCTCACCGAAGCCGGCATGGGCTCCAAGGGCATCGTTGCCTCCACCGCCGCGATGGCGGTGCTCCTGCAGCAGGGGATCGGCGACACCGTCCGCGTTTCGCTCACGCCCGAGCCCAACGGCGAGCGCACGAGGGAAGTGATCGTCGCGCAGGAGCTCCTGCAGACGATGGGCCTGCGCTCCTTTACCCCGCTGGTGACGGCGTGCCCCGGTTGCGGGCGCACGACCAGCACGAGCTTCCAGGTTCTGGCGGAGCGTATCCAGGCCTACCTGCGCGCCCAGATGCCGGCATGGCAAATGCGTTACCCCGGCGTTGCGAAGATGCAGGTTGCGGTGATGGGTTGCGTGGTGAACGGCCCGGGGGAATCCAAGCTCGCCAACATCGGCATCTCGCTGCCTGGCACCGGCGAGACTCCGGTCGCGCCGGTCTACGTCGATGGCCGGAAAACCGTCACGCTAAGGGGCGAGCGTATTGCCGAGGAATTCCAGCGCATCGTCGACGATTACGTACGCGCGACCTACGGCGGCGAAGCGCGCACTCCGGCGCTCGACCCCGAGCGCAAAACGATTGCGCTCAGGGCATTGGTGTCATGAGCGCCGAACCGATCGCCGCGGCAACGACGCGCGTCGAAACGACGGCCTCCGCGGGCGCCAGGGTCCCGGCGGTGCGCGGCATGAATGACGTGTTGCCCGACGAGGCGATCCTTTGGGAGGATCTCGAGGACACGGTGCGCGACGTATTCCGCCAATACGGCTACCGCAACCTGCGGGTGCCGCTGGTCGAGCAGACGCCGTTGTTCGTGCGGGGCATCGGCGAAGTTACCGACATCGTCGAGAAGGAGATGTACACGTTCGAGGATCGGCTGAACGGGGAAAGCCTGACGCTTCGCCCCGAAGCGACCGCGGGCATCGTCCGCGCCGCGATCGAGCACAACCTCACCTACGAGCGGCCACAGCGGGTATGGCTTGCCGGCGCGATGTTCCGGCACGAACGCCCGCAAAAGGGACGCTACCGGCAGTTTCATCAATTCAATGCCGAAGCGCTGGGCTTTGCCGGACCGGACGTCGACGCCGAGCAAATCACCATGCTGGCGCGCCTGTGGCAGCGGCTCGGCCTCGCCGACGGCATCCAACTCACGATCAATTCGATCGGCGACGCGCACGAGCGCCGCGCCCATCGCGCGGAGCTCATTGCGTATTTCCAACGGCACGCGGCGCTCCTCGACGAGGAAGCGACGCGGCGGCTGCACACCAACCCCCTGCGCATTTTGGACAGCAAGAACCCCGCAATGCAGGAAATGATCGCCGGCGCGCCGCAGCTCCTGGCGCGTCTGTCCAGCGAATCGCGCACGCACTTCGATGGCCTGCAGCAGGCATTGACCGATCAGGGCATCGCCTTCGCAATCAACGCGCGTCTGGTGCGCGGTCTCGATTACTACAACCGGACGGTGTTCGAATGGGTGACCCAGCGGCTGGGTGCGCAAGGTACCGTCGCCGGTGGTGGCCGCTACGACGGTCTCTTCGAGCAACTGGGGGGCAAGCCCACGCCGGCGTGCGGCTTTGCGATCGGCGTGGAGCGGCTGGTCCTGCTGCTGCAGGGCGCCGGTGCGACCGGGCGTCATGCGCCCCTCGCGTACGTGGTGCACGCCGGCGCAGGAGCCGCCGCAATCGCGCAACGTGTCGGCGAAATGTTGCGCAATGCAGGCGGCGCCGCAGTGGTCAATGCGGGCGGTGGCAGCTTCAAGTCGCAGATGAAGCGCGCCGATGCCTCGGGCGCCGCCTTTGCGCTCATCATCGGCGACGATGAAGCGCAGCGCGGGACAGTCTCCGTCAAGCCCCTGCGCAGCGCCGGCGAACAGAGCACGGTGGCGGTGGACGAGCTGGTGGCAGCATTGAAGATTCGCGACTCCGCTGCGTCACAGGACAGGTAAAGGAACACGCATGGCGATTTACGATCTCGAAGAGCAGGATCAGCTGGAGGATCTCAAGGCTTGGTGGCGACGCTGGGGCAACCTGATCACCGCCGTGGTGGTGGCGGTATGTCTCGCAGTGGTCGCGGTGCAAGGCTGGCGGTGGTGGAAATCCCGGCAGTCGGAACAGGCGGGAACCATCTACGCCGCGGCCATAGCGGGCGTGCGGGCCAACGACCTTGCCAAGACCCGCGATGCCGTTGCCCAGTTGACCACCCGTTATGCGGGCACGACCTATGCGGGAAGCGGGGCGCTGCTGCTCGCGCGGATGCTTTTCGACAGCGCCGACAAGCCGGGTGCGGCCGCGCAACTGCAATGGGTCGTCGATCACGGCGATGAAGACGTGCGGCAGGTCGCGCGCTTTCGGTTGGCCGAAGTGCAGCTCGATGGCAAACAATACGATGATGCCTTGCGCACGCTCGATGCGAAGCATGACGAGGCATTCACGGGGGTTTACGCCGATCTTCGCGGCGACGCGCTGTCGGCCGCGGGCCGTGCCGCGGACGCCCGTACCTCCTACCAGATCGCGGTGGCGAAGCTCGATCCCAAGTCCCCGTACCGCACCTACGTGCAGGTGAAGCTGGATGCGCTGGGCGGACCCACCCTTTCCCCGGTAGCGACAGCGGCGGGCTCACCGCCGGTTCCGGTTCCCGTTTCACCCGGCGCCCCGAGCGGGTCGGCCGCCCCACCAACGCCGGCAGCCGCGCCAATACCTGCGGCCGCAACGCCACCTGCCGCCGCACCAACACCTGCCGCCACGACGACCCCGGCGGCCGTGACCAATCCCGCCGTTCCGACCACGCCTTCCGCGTCCCCCGCCAAATGACGTTCCGCCTCCCCTCGATCATCGGCCGTTGCTCCCTGCCTGCCGTTCGCCTTGCGCCCCTCCTGCGGCTGGGTGCCGTTTGCGCATGCCTTGCCGTCGCCGGGTGTGGCACGCTCGGCTCGTTCCTGCCGTCGATCCCGATGCCGTCGTTCGGCTGGTTCGGCACCTCCAAAAAACCCGGTCCGTTGCCTGACTTCCAGGCGGCGGCGACACCACAATTCGCGTGGCAGGCCCAGGTTGGCAAAGCCGGCCCGGGGTTCGCCCCCGGCGTGACGGCGGACGCCGTGTACGCTGCCGCGAGCGATGGCACCCTGACCAAATTCGATCTTCGCAGCGGACGCTCGATGTGGCGTGTGAACGCCGGCCGGCGCCTTGCCGCCGGCGCGGGCGCCGACGCCACCCTGGTCGCGGTCGGCACCGCCAAGGGCGAAGTCCTGGCCTTCGACAATGACGGCAAGGCGGTGTGGGAAGCGCGCGTTGGCAGCGAGGTCATGGCGCCGCCGCTGGTGGGTGACGGCGTAGTGGCCGTATGGTCGGGTGATGGCCGGATTTATGGGCTGGCCGCCGCTGACGGCAAGACCAAGTGGGTCCATCAACGCGTCAATCCGCCCCTGACGGTGCGCAATACGGCCGGTGGGGCGTTAAGCCGCGGCGGCCTCTTTACCGGCACGCCGGGCGGCAAGCTGATCGCGCTCGACATGGCGACGGGATCGCTGGGATGGGAAAGCAGCGTCGCCACACCCAAGGGGGCCACCGAGCTCGAGCGCATTGCCGACGTGACCAGCCTGCCGGTGATCCTCGAGCAGCAGGCGTGTGCGGTCGCTTTCCAGGGCCGCATCGCCTGCTTCGATCTGACCCGCGGCGTGCTGGAATGGTCCCGCGACATCTCCAGTCTCGCGGGCATCGTCGCCGACAACCGCTATTTCTATGTGACGGACGACCGGGGCAGCATTCATGCCCTCGACAAGACGACGGGTGCGTCGGTCTGGAAGCAGGACAAGCTCGCCAGGCGCCGGCCCGGCGGTCCGCAGCTCGTGGGCGATTATCTGGGCGTGGTCGACGCGGAAGGCTATCTCCATCTTCTCAATCGCAGCGAGGGCACGCTTGGCGGTCGGCTGGCAACCGACGGCACGCCCGCGACGGCCCAACCCGCGCGCGCCGCGGACATGCTCATCTGGCAAAGCGAAGGTGGCACGCTGTACGCCGTGAGCGTCCGCTAAGCGTCCCCAAGCGTAACCCGGCCGCCGCGCTCTCCACCCACGGCCTCGCCATGCTACCCACCCTCGTTCTCGTCGGCCGTCCCAACGTCGGCAAATCGACCCTGTTCAACCGCGTGACGCGAACGCGCGCGGCACTGGTCGCCGACTTTCCCGGCTTGACGCGCGACCGTCACTATGGCCGGGCCCGCATTGGCGACCGCGCTTTTCTGGTGGTCGACACCGGCGGCTTCGAGCCGGTCGCCAAGGACGGCATCCTCCATGAGATGGCCAAGCAAACGCGCCAGGCCATCGCCGAATCCGATGTCATCGTCTTTCTGGTCGACGGGCGCGCCGGGCTTACCGCAGGCGACCAGTCGATCGCCGATCTCTTGCGCCGCTCCGGACGGCCGGTGGTGGTGGCCGCGAACAAGGCCGAAGGCATGGCTCCGGAACGCGCCGCCGCCGAGTTTCACGAGTTGGGTCTGGGTGAGCCGCATGCGATTTCGTCCGCCCATGGCGAGAACGTCAATGCGGTAATCGAGCATGCACTGGACCAGATACCGCAGCCCGATACTGTCGCCGACGACGCCGTCGCGCCCGATGGCGTCGAGCGGGTCAAGGTGGCGATCATCGGCCGGCCTAATGTCGGCAAGTCCACCCTCGTCAACACCCTCCTCGGCGAGGAGCGCGTGATCGCCTTCGATCAGCCCGGCACCACCCGCGATTCGATCTATCTCGACTTCGAGCGCGATGGCCGCGCCTACACGCTGATCGACACCGCCGGCGTGCGCCGCCGCGGCAAGGTGATCGAAGCCATCGAGAAATTCTCGGTGATCAAGACGCTGCAGGCGATCGAGGATGCCAACGTGGTGGTCCTCCTGCTCGACGCGTCGAGCGAGATTACCGAACAGGATGCCCATCTCGCCGGTTACATTCTCGAAGCGGGACGAGCGCTGGTGGTCGGTGTGAACAAATGGGACAGCCTGGGCACGGAGGCTCGCGACGAGATCAAGCGCGAGCTCGACCGCAAGCTCGGATTCCTGAATTTCGCGCAGCAGCACTTCATCTCGGCGAAGGAGAACCGCGGCGTGCCGGCGCTGATGCGTTCCGTGGATGCCGCCTATGTCGCGGCGATGGCAAAGCTACCCACACCCAAGCTCACCCGCACGCTCATCGAGGCCGTCAAGCGGCAACAACCGCCGCGGGCGGGCATGGGACGCCCCAAATTGCGTTACGCGCACCAGGGCGGGCAAAACCCCCCTCTCATCATCATCCACGGCACCGCTTTGGGGCATATCCCCGAGCCCTACCGGCGCTATCTGGAACATTTCTTCTCGGATGCGTTCCAACTGCGCGGAACACCCCTTAGGATACAATTCAAGACAGGCGCCAACCCGTATGCGAACACACGCCGCCAGAGCCGATAACGGCCGGCAGTCGCCCGACTTTGTGCGGGACGGGCCGGCTGGCGCTGGGCAGGGGCTGACCGCGAGGACGCCGTCAACAATAACCGCGGAGCAACCGATGAGCAATAAAGGGCAAATGCTACAAGACCCGTTTCTCAATACCCTGCGCAAGGAGCACGTTCAGGTTTCGATTTACCTCGTGAACGGCATCAAGCTGCAGGGCCAGATCGAGTCGTTCGATCAGTACGTCGTGCTGCTCAAGAACACCGTCACCCAGATGGTTTACAAGCACGCCATCTCGACGGTCGTGCCCGCGCGAGCCGTGGCCATGCCGCACCACGCGCCGAACGCTGACAGCGACGGTTGATCGTCGTTCGTCCCGACACCGCGTGCGCCAGCGCGCTCCGGCGCCACCGCTGCCGGCTTTGCGCCGGTACGGTTCGTTGTAGTCCTGCACGGCCGACCCACGGTCATTCCGGCGCTTTCCAGAGGAATCCAAGTGTTCGAGCGCCCGAGCGGCGGTGATCGGGCAGTGCTGGTCGTGCTGGATCTGGGTGATGGAGTGCCGGAGGACCGTATGGCCGAGCTCGACGCCCTCGCGGTATCGGCCGGCGCGACCGTCGCGGCTTCGGTCACGGGCCGGCGCAAGAAGCCGGATGCCGCGCTCTATGCCGGCAAGGGCAAGGTCGAGGAAATCGCCGCGCGCAGCAAAGAGACCGGAGCCGATCTTGTCATTTTCGATCACGCCCTGACCGGCGCCCAGCAGCGCAACCTCGAGCGCGCTCTCGAATGCCGTGTGATCGATCGCGTCAGCCTGATCCTCGATATCTTCGCGCTGCGTGCGCGCAGCGCCGAAGGCAAGCTGCAGGTCGAGCTCGCCCAGGTCAAGCACCAGATGACACGCCTGGTCGGGGGCTGGACCCACCTCGAGCGCCAGAAGGGCGGCATCGGCCTGCGCGGCCCTGGTGAGACGCAGCTCGAAACGGACCGGCGCCTGCTCGGCAACCGCGCCCGGATATTGAACGAGCGCCTGCGCCATGTGACGCGGCAGCGGGCAACCCAGAGCCGCACCCGGCGCCGCGCATCGGTGCGCTCCGTGGCGCTCGTGGGATACACCAATGCCGGCAAGTCGACCCTGTTCAACCGGATGACCGGCGCCAAGGCATTCGCGGCGAACCAGCTTTTTGCCACCCTCGACACCACGCTGCGCCGCGTGTATCTCGCGGAGGCGGACCCGATCGTACTTTCCGATACGGTCGGATTCATTCGCGAATTGCCGCATGACCTGGTCGCCGCGTTCCGCGCGACACTGGCCGAAGCAGCGGATGCGGATCTCGTGCTGCACG
>JBDUCE010000438.1:0-2829 GCA_040003635.1 Betaproteobacteria bacterium | reverse complement strand
TCTGGGGTGGGCCCAATCGCGTGTATGCGGCGATCAAGTTCTTTCTCTACACGCTGCTCGGCTCGCTCCTGATGCTGGTGGCGCTCATCTACCTGTACAACGTCTCGGAAACCTTCTCCATCATCGACTGGTACGACGTGCCGCTTTCGCTGAAGGCGCAGATGCTGCTGTTCGTGGCGTTTTTCCTGGCCTTTGCAGTCAAGGTGCCGATGTGGCCGGTGCATACGTGGCTCCCGGACGCGCACGTCGAGGCCCCTACCGGCGGCTCGGTGGTGCTGGCGGCAATCACGCTCAAGATCGGCGCGTACGGGTTTTTCCGGTTCATCCTGCCGATCGTCCCCGATGCGTCGCGCTATCTCTCCGGTTTCGTGATCACCCTCTCGCTGATCGCCGTCGTCTACATCGGGTTTGTCGCGATGGTGCAGGGCGACATGAAAAAGCTGATCGCCTATTCATCCATTGCGCATATGGGGTTCGTGACCCTGGGGTTCTTCCTGTTCAGCGAGCTGGGCATGGAGGGGGCGCTGGTGCAGATGATCTCCCACGGCTTCGTGTCGGCCGCCATGTTCCTGTGTGTCGGAGTGATGTATGACCGCATGCACAGCCGCCTGATCGCAGACTACGGCGGCGTGGTCAACACCATGCCGAAGTTCGCGGCGTTCTTCATGCTGTTTGCCATGGCCAACGTCGGATTGCCGGCGACCTCCGGTTTTGTGGGGGAATTCCTGGTCATCCTGGCGGCGGTCAAGGTGAATTTCTGGCTGGGCTTCCTGGCCGCAATCACCCTGATCCTGGGGGCGGCCTACACGCTCTGGATGTACAAACGGGTGATCTTCGGGGCGGTCGCCAACGCCAGTGTGGCCGCGCTCCAGGACTTGAGCCGCCGCGAATTCTGGCTGCTCGCGACCCTCGCCGTGCTGGTGCTCTGGATGGGGGTGTGGCCGAAGCCGTTCGTCGACGTGATGCACGGCTCGGTCGTGGATCTGTTGCAGCAAGTCGCCAAGAGCAAGCTGTGATGTCAACCGCAACGGCTCTTTCCCGATGAGAAACGAACTCTTGAGCGTGCTGCCCGAGATACTGCTGCTATGCGGCGCATCGATCATTCTTCTGGTCGATGTGATGCTTCCGGAAGGACGGCGGCACATCGGATTCTGGCTGACGCAGGTCACGCTCCTGCTGTGCGCGCTCGCGACGCTCGCCACCGCCCAGATCAACCCGATCTGGGTCTTCCACGGACTGGTGGTCAACGACCTGGTCTCGGGGCTGCTCAAGTTCTTCAATTGCATCGCACTGGCACTGATGCTCTTTTTCTCCCGCGGTTACCTGGAGGCGCGAGGGCTCTTTCGCGGCGAGACCTTTGTGCTGGCGCTTTTTTCGCTGCTCGGAATGATGGTGATGATCTCGGCGAGCAACTTCATCACCCTCTATCTCGGTCTCGAATTGCTGGCACTGTCGCTGTACGCGATGGTGGCCATGTATCGAACGTCCAATCGGGCCTCCGAAGCGGCGATGAAGTACTTCGTGCTGGGGGCGCTCGCCTCCGGAATGATGCTCTACGGCATGTCGATGCTCTACGGCGCGACCGGCTCGCTCGATATCCTCCAGGTTGGCCGGGCGGTGCTCGAAGGGCGCGGCAATCACACCCTGCTGGTGTTCGGCCTGGTGTTCGTGGTGTCCGGGATCGCGTTCAAGCTGGGTGCTGCGCCTTACCACATGTGGATTCCGGACGTGTACGACGGAGCGCCCACGGCCGTCACGTTGCTCGTGGGCTCGGCACCCAAGCTGGCGGCGTTCGCGTTCATGCTGCGGATGCTCGCGGTGGCCATGGGCGGCATGGAGAACGACTGGCAACAGATGCTCGGCGTACTCGCCGTCCTCTCCATGGTGCTCGGCAATGTGATCGCCATCGCCCAGACCAACCTCAAGCGAATGCTGGCGTATTCCACGATCGCCAACATGGGTTACATGCTGATGGGGTTCCTCACCGGCAACCTCAACGGGTATAGCGCGGCGATGTTCTTCACGGTCGCCTATGTCCTGACCACGCTCGCTTCGTTCGGCATGGTGATGCTCCTGTCGCGGCAGGGGTTCGAGGCCGACCAGCTCGACGATTTTCGTGGCCTCAACCAGCGCTCGCCGTGGTGGGCATTCATGATGCTGCTGGTGATGTTCTCGCTGGCCGGACTGCCACCGACGGTCGGGTTTTACGGCAAGTTCGCGGTGATCGAGGCCGCCGTAAACGCGGGCTATATCTGGCTCGCAGTGGTGGCGGTGCTGACGTCGCTCATCGGGGCGTTTTATTACCTGCGCATCGTCAAGCTCATGTATTTCGACGAGCCCACCGATAACACGCCGATCGTCGCCCGCAACGATACGCGTGCGCTGCTATCGCTCAATGGCATTGCGCTGCTGGTGTTCGGGGTGCTGCCGCAACAGTTGATGGCACTTTGCGTGGTCGCCCTGGCGCAATCGGGATTTCTCTGACGTCGCGGTTTTGCGGCATCGATTGGGGGAGTGACGGTTCCCTGCGATGTCAAAAAATGCGTCCCGAGGCGGCAGCACGATGAGGCGAGCGCAAGGTCAAAATGGATCCCTGCGTTCGCAGGGATGACGATGGAGTGCCGCCACGTTCGTAGGGATGACGGTGGGGCGCCGCCACTTTCACCAAGATGGCGGTGAAGCGCCGTTACGTTCGCAGGAATGACGGTGGAACGCCGTCACTTTCGCGAAGGATGACGAGCGCCATCACTTCGTCCGGACGACTCTGCCATTCCGACACCTATCGCTTCGTCATTCCCGCGCACGCGGGAATCCATTTTCAACGTTGTC
>JBDUCE010000437.1:0-2833 GCA_040003635.1 Betaproteobacteria bacterium | reverse complement strand
CAACATCGCACTTGACAGACATTGTCCGGTCCATCGCGCCATGCGCTATCAATAGACGGCTTTCGACCCCCTGCAGACATTAGGGCCGGCAGAAAGCAGTCATCCGCGCCGTCCCAGTTAGCGGACCCTCAGCGCCCTGGTTCAGCGGCGGGCATCAGTCGCTCCGCTGCGCCCGGTTATTAGGCGGTTTGTCATCGCGGCGCTTTTTAGATCGTCTTGCCTTCCTTGATCGTCGTCGGATCGATCGTCAACGGATTGCTGCCGAGCATGACGAGATCGGCGAGTTTCCCCGCCTCGAGCGTGGCCTGAGTCTTCTCCTCGAAATACTCGTAGGCCGCATTCGGGGGGAGCGCGCGCAGGCCCTCATAGGGGGTCACTCGTCCCGCATCGCCTAGCACCCCCGCCCGCGTATGACACGATTGACCACCGTCCAGAGCAAGAACAGCTGGTCGATGGGCGTCACCGTGGTGTCAGTATGGTTCGTCGCCCGGATGCCCTTGCCATCGCGCTTTTCAGCGGGTTGATGAACGAGGCTCTCTCGAGCCCCCAGATTGAGGGACGTATGTGGTCTGCCCTTATGCCTCCACCATCAGCACGACGTCGTGAGCCTGATCGAGGTCGACAAGCGAGGAGACCGAGCGCGTAACGTGGTCGCCAAGAACGAAGCGTAGCATCGGTCGGATGCTTCGGCAGCTCCTCAGTTGAGCCGCCATAACGCAAAGTTGAGCACCCCAGCGAACGCAACCCACGCGGCGTATGGCAAGAGTAGCCCTCCCGCCACCCGATCGACGCGCCAGAACAGCACGGCGTTGACGCCGATCGCGGCGAGCAGCAGCACGATCTCAGCGAGCGCGATCCCGATCATGTGCCCACCAAAGAAAAGGAACGACCACGCGAGGTTGAGCGCCAATTGTGTCGCGTAAGTGGCCATCCCGGCACGCGCGCCCGCAAGACCGTGACTCCGCCAAACGCGCCAGCCTGCTACCGCGATCATCAGATACAGGAGGGTCCATACCGGAGCGAACACCCAGTCGGGCGGATTGAAAGCCGGCTTCTGCAGCGCCCGGTACCAGCTCCCGACGCCGTCCGCCGTGACCCAGCCGCCGATCGCCGAGACTGCCAGGCAAAGCGCTACAAATGCTCCCAGGCCCAGCAGATCGCCGCCTCGCCTCCGCACGATGTCGTTGCTCACGGCGCCCTCACTGCCTTGTACCGCGCGAGCGTCCGCTGCCGGGCCTCCTCGTGGCGGACGAGCGGTGCCGGGTAATCCCGGCTAATGATGCATCCTGCCGCCTGCTGCTTGAGCGGTCCCATTTCCCATGGCGCGTGCACGTGCGCGTCCGGCACGCGCGCGAGTTCCGGCACCCAGCGCCGGATGTACGCGCCCTCGGGGTCAAATCGCCGAGACTGCGTCACGGGATTGAAGATGCGGAACCAGGGCTGAGCGTCGCACCCCGTGGAAGCGGACCACTGCCAGCCGCCGTTGTTCGCAGCGAGGTCGTAGTCGAGCAGTTTCTCGGCGAAATAGCGCTCGCCGCGCCGCCAGTCGATGCCCAAGTCCTTCACGAGAAAAGACGCGCTCACCATGCGCAGGCGATTGTGCATCGCGCCCGTCGCGTTCAGCTCCCGCATCGCCGCATCGACGAGCGGATAGCCGGTGCACCCTTCGCACCACGCGCGAAACGCCCCCTCGTCGCTTTCCCATTGCAATGCGTCGTACTCGCGCTGGAACGCGTGATCGACCACGTCCGGGCGTGCGGCTATGATCGCGAAATAGAACTCCCGCCAGACGAGTTCCGAGAGCCACGCCTCGGCGCCGGCGCTGTGTTGCATGCGCGCGTGGCGGACGAGTTCGCGGATCGAGACCGTGCCGAAGCGCAGGTGCACGGAAAGCTGCGAAGTTGCCTCGAGCGCTGGAAAATCGCGTTGCGCGGCGTAATCCGCGAGGCGCTCGCGGAACGCCTTCCAGAGGCTCGCGCCGCCCGACATTCCGGCAGACAACCGCGCCTCCGCACGCTCGAATCCGAGCGCCACGAGCGTCGGCATCGCCGCCGCAGGAGGCGGCGCCAGACGCGACCTCAACCGCTCGACTGCGAGCGGCTCGAGATGCCGCGGCTCGAGCTTCGCGAGCCAGGCCTTCTTGTAGGGCGTGAAAACGGAAAACGGGCCGCCCAAGCGCGTGCGCACCTCGTCCAGCTCGAAGATCACCTGGTCCTTGCGCGTCCGAAACTCGATCCCCGCCTCGCGCAGCCGCTCCGCGACGTCCAGGTCGCGCGCGGTCGCCCGTGGCTCGTAGTCGCGGTTCGCGTACACCGCTCCGACCTCGAGGCGGTGGGCGAGCCGTGGAATTTCTTTGAGCGTGCGCCCGTGTAGCACGTGCAGACCCCCGCCGCGCCCTTCCAGCGCCGCGCGTAGCTCGCGCACGCTTTCCCAGATGAAGGTAACGCGCCGGTCGGCGCGCGAGCCGAGGGCATCGAGAATCTCGGTATCGAAGACGAAGGCGCAATGCACCGCGCGGTGCGCCTCGAGTGCCGCGTGCAGCGCGGCATGGTCGTAGTTGCGGAGATCGCGTCGGAACCAGACCAAGGCGGCGGCGCCGGGCGGTTCAGCTCTGAGTAGGTCCGCAGCTACCGGTCGTATCATTTATGTATAATAAAATAATGTATGTTCCCGCGCCCAACGCATCTGGCGTTTGCCCGACTGCGCCGCTAGCGTTCCGGATGGCTTGCCCTACGGGCGTCGCAATTATGTAGAGCGGCTTGGACCAAATCGCCCTTTCCATCCCGGAGGCAAAGCGGCATCTCGCCGAAGCGAGCCCTACATAACTGGGCAC
>JBDUCE010000436.1:0-2838 GCA_040003635.1 Betaproteobacteria bacterium | reverse complement strand
CTACCGCCAATCCGGATGCCGCTGCCGATTCCGCCCTCCTGCGCAAGCTCGGGCTCGCCGCCCATCCGGCCGCTGCCTGATTTTCGGCAGGTGGAGCAGCGCGTGGCCGGCAACGCCGTGATCGACGCGTCCGAAAGGCCCGAGGCGCCCCCGGATTTCATCACCGTGCTGCAGCGCGACCTGCATGATCGCGGCGCGTCCGGCCTGGCCCGGAAGCGGCGCACGATTGACAGTCCGCAGGGCCCGCGGGTGCGTGTCGATGGCCGGCAGTTGATCGCCTTTGCGAGCAACGACTATCTGGGCTTGGCCTTCGACCCCCAGGTCATGGCGGCGGTGCGCGAGGGCATCGATCGATGGGGCGCGGGTGCGGGCGCGTCACCTCTGGTCGCCGGCCATTTCACGCCGCATGCCGCACTCGAAGATGCGATTGCCGCGTGGGTGGCCCCATGCGCCAGCGCGCGGGCGCTCACGTTTTCCACCGGCTATCTCGCCAATCTCGCCATTCTGACCGCGCTCGCGGGACGCGGCGACGCGATTTTTGCCGATCGTCTCAATCATGCGTGCCTCAATGACGGCGCGCTGCTCTCGCGGGCCGAATTCGTCCGCTATCCGCACGGCGACATGGCCGCCCTGCGCCATCGTCTCCAACGCTGCGCTGCGCGCCGCAAGATCATCGCCACCGACGCGGTGTTCAGCATGGACGGCGACATCGCGCCGCTGGTGGCCCTGCTCGATCTCGCCACCGAATTCGACGCGTTGCTGGTGATCGACGACGCCCATGGCTTTGGCGTTCTGGGAGACGGCCGGGGAACCGCCGCGCAATGGGGAATCGATTCTCAACGCCTGGTGGTGATGGGCACCCTCGGTAAAGCCGCGGGAATTGCCGGTGCGTTTGTCGCAGCGCACGAAGTGGTGATCGAAACGATCCTGCAGACTGCGCGCGCCTACATTTACACCACCGCGGCGCCCGCAGCATTGAGCGCCGGATTGCTCGTGAGCCTCGAGCTGATCAGGGAAGGGGCCGCCCGGCGCGCCCATCTGCAGGCAATCATCACCCGGTTGCGCGACGGCTTGAGCGCACTTCCGTGGCGGCTGCTGCCGTCGATCACGCCGATCCAGCCGTTGCTCGTCGGAGACAACGAAGCGGCGCTGGCGCTTGCCGAGGCGCTATGGCGGCGCGGGTTGTGGGTGCCCGCGATTCGTCCGCCGACCGTGCCTCGGGGGACGGCGCGGCTGCGCATCAGCTTGAGCGCGGCACACACCCTTGCCGACATCGATTCCCTCGTCGCCGCGCTCGAGGCGGAGGCGCCGGCGACAGCCTCCTCCAGCCTCCTCGCGCCAAACACCGCCCAACCTTCGTGAGCGCGGGGCTGCACGTCGAGTCGGTGGGCGCCGGCCCGCCGCTTGTACTGTTGCACGGGTGGGGCATGCATTCGGGCGTGTGGGGGGCGGTGTTGCCGCGGCTGGCGGCGCGGTTCCGGGTCCACGCCGTGGATCTGCCGGGGCATGGCCACAGTGCTTCAAAAATCCACGACGCTGCGAGAGCACAGGATGCGGCAGGAGGGCACGATGCGGCAGGAGGGCATGCGGCGAGAGCGCACGATGCGACGAGAGCGCACGACGGCTCAAGAGCATTCGCTACGTTGCCGGCCATGGTGGTCGCGGTGGCCGGGGCGATCGCGGAGCGGCGGGACGACAGCGAAGCACCATTGACCGTGCTGGGGTGGTCGCTGGGCGCCATGATCGCGTTGCGGTGGGCGCTTCTTTGCCCACGCGACATTTCCGGATTGATCCTGGTGGGCGCCACCCCGCGAGTTGTCGCCGGGCCCGACTGGCCGCATGGAATGGATGACACAACGCTGCGGCGCTTCGGCGATGAGTTGCGGGTCGCCTACAAGCTGACCTTGCAGCGCTTCCTGACGTTGCAGCTATTGGGATCCGACGATGGCCGGGCGACCCTGGGGACCATGCGGCGGACGCTTTTCGCCCGCGGTGAGCCCGACGCTTGGGCGCTGGCGCAGGGCCTCGACCTGCTGGTTGGGACCGACCTGCGCGGCGAAGTGACGCGCGTCCGGCAACCGGCGGTGGTCATTGCCGGTGACCGCGATACGATGACGCCGCCCGCGGCAAGCCGCTGGCTCGCCGAGGCGTTGCCCGCCGGCCACCTTGCCGTCATACCCGGCGCGGGGCACGTTCCCTTCTTGTCGCACCCCGACGCGTTCTTGAGCGCGGTCAGTACCCTCCCCGATGAACCCTGAGCACCCCGCCGCGCCACCCGATGCCGTCGATCCCGCAGCGGTGAAGCGGGCGTTCGGCCGGGCGGCCGGCACCTACGATGCGGCCGCGGTCCTCCAGCGCGAAGTCGGTGCGCGCATGGCGGAGCGCCTCGATCTGGTCAAGCTCTCGCCCGGGGCCATCCTCGATGCGGGGTGCGGGACGGGGGAAGCGCTCGCTGCGCTCGCTACGCGCTATCCTGCTTCCCGACGCATCGCGCTCGACCTGGCCTGGCCGATGGTGGTCGCCGCCCGCGAACGACACGGCCAACGGCGCTCGGCGCTCGCCCGGGTCACGGCGGCCTGGCGCCGGAGCTCCACGCCGCCGCCGTTATTTGTGACCGGCGACATCGCGGCGCTTCCATTCGCCGCCGGAACCTTCGGGCTGGTGTGGAGCAACCTCGCCTTGCAGTGGCTCGGTGACCTGCCGCGCGCGCTCTCGGAAATGCACCGTGTCCTGCGGGTGGAGGGGCTCGCCATGTTTACCACCCTGGGTCCGGATACGCTGCGAGAGCTTCGTGCCGCCTTCCGCGATGCCGACAGTGGGCCGCATGTCAACCGCTTC
>JBDUCE010000048.1:0-9519 GCA_040003635.1 Betaproteobacteria bacterium | reverse complement strand
ATTGCGATGGGCCTCTATCGGCCGCTGCGGGCGATCGTGGACCCGCTGGTATCGGCGACCTATCCGGTGCCCAAAAGCGCGATCATGCCCCTCATCCTGCTGATCTTCGGGCTGGGTGAAGCCTCCAAGATCGTGATGGTCGCCATCGGCGTGTTCTACCCTGTGCTCATCAATGCGGTGGCCGGCGTGCGCGAGATCAACAAGGTCTATCTCGACGTCGGCCACAACTTCGGCGCGAGCCGCTGGCAGGTATTCACGACAATCGCCTTGCCGGGTGCGTTGCCGCTGGTCATGAGCGGCGTCAAGCTCGGCATCGGCATGGGGCTCATCCTGATCGCGATCGCGGAGATGATCGGCGCCAAAAGCGGCCTGGGCTACATGATCTGGAACGCGTGGGAAGTGCTCTCGGTCGAGACCATGTACGTCGGTCTGCTGACCATCGCCCTGCTCGGTTTTCTGTTCGCGTTCTGCCTCAATGAGATCGAGCGCGTGATCATCCCCTGGCGGGCGCAGCGGTAGCCGGCCGGGAAATCACCGCTGCGAGGCCGCGGACCTGATCTCCCGCCAATGACTCTCAGCGGCCGGTCGTCCACCGCCTACTCGTCCAGAATCAATCGATAGCCGATGCCCGTCTCCGTCAGTAGATGGCGCGGCTGTACCGGATCGATCTCGAGCTTATCGCGCAGTTGCTTCATGTAGATGCGCAGGTAATGCGTGTCGTTCTGGTGTCCCGGCCCCCACACCTCCGTGAGGAGTTGCCGATGCGTGACGACCATCCCGGCGTGCTTCGCCAGCGCTCCCAGCAGCCGGAATTCAATCGGTGTCAGTCGGACATCTTCTCCGCCGCGGCTCGTGGTGCGTCGTTCGAGATCCACCACCGCAGGCCCGAACCGCAGGATCGGTGTGCCGGATCCCTTGCGCGCGGCATGCCGCAATGCCGCTCGCACGCGCGCGAGCAACTCGCCGATGCCGAACGGCTTGGTCACGTAATCGTCGGCGCCGGCATCGAGCGCCTCGATCTTGCTTCGCTCCTGGACGCGCGCCGATAGCACCACGATCGGCATCGGGGACCATTCGCGGATGCGGCGAACCACCTCGATGCCGTCGAGATCCGGAAGCCCGAGGTCGACGATCGCGAGATCCGGCTTGTGCGTCCCGGCGTCGATGATGCCGCGGCGTCCGGTCGCCGATTCGACGACCCGGTAGCCTTCGACACCGAACGAGGCGCGCAGGAATTGCCGGATGTCGGGCTCGTCCTCGACGATGAGGATCGTGGGGCGAAGCTCTGCCATCTCAGCCCGACGCCGCCTCCGCGGGTACCAAAGGCGCTTCCTCCAGTGGCAGCGTGAACCGGAATGCCGTTCCGCCGGCCGGTACGCGTTCGGCCCACGCGTTGCCTTGGTGCAGGCGAACAATCGCCCGACAGATCGCGAGCCCCAAACCCAGCCCGGTGCCGGCCGCTTCGATCGAGCCGCGATGAAACTTTGCAAATACGCGCTCGACATCGCCGTCGGAAAGACCGCCGCTGAAGTCTTCGACCGATACCACGATCTCATTGCCGTGACGATGCGCGCGCAGCCTCACCACCGTCCCTGGGGGGGTGTGCCTGGCGCAGTTCTCGAGCAGGTTGCCGAGAGCCTGCTCGATCAACGTCGCATCCACGCGCACGAGCGGCAAATCATCGGGCAGCTCCACGATGACCCGGTGCGCCGCCATGCGCTCGCTCAGCCGTGCCAGCACCGATCCCACGATCTCGCTCAGCGCGGCCCAGTCGCGATCCAGCTTGATGGCGCCCGTTTCGATGCGCGTCATCTGCAACACCTTCGCCACGTGCTCCGACATTTCCCGCGCCTGGTCGAAAACGCTTTTCGCCAACGCCAGGCGATCGGCTGCGGTCAAGCGCTCACCGCTTTCGACCAGGCTTGATGACGCACCCGCCATGACGGCGAGCGGCGTCCGTAAGTCATGCGAAATCGAGGCCAGCAGCGCGCTGCGAATGCGCTCGGTCTCGGCTTCTATCTCGAGCGCGGCCTGCGCTGCAGCCTGGCGGTGGACGCTCTCGACCAGCCTCGAGATGATGAGCGCCACTGCCATCATGACGGCGAAGGTCAGCAGATACTGCACGTCGTCGACGGTGAACGCACCTCGCGGCGGGACGAACAGGAAGTCGAACGCCGCCACGCTAAGACCCGACGCGGCGATGGCGGGGCCGCGCGGGAATCGCAGCGCGACGATCACCACGGCCAGCAGGTAGACCATGGCAATGTTCACCAGGTCGAAGCGCGAACGCATCGCCAACCCGGCCAACGTGCAGGCCACCGTAGCGCCGGCCGCCCACGCGTACCCGACCCAATGCGCTTTCACGTCCATGGCATGACTCTAACGCCAGACCGCCGTAAATTTCCCGTTAAGAATTGCAATCGTTTGCCAAAAGGATGCCCAAGGCGGTCTAAGCTACGCCCCATGAATACCGCTGTCGAATCACGACCGGCGGGCGCTCTTGCGCAACAGCCGCACCGGCGGCAGAGCACGGGGGCGCTGGCCCTTCTCGCGCTGGGTGTCGTTTACGGTGATATTGGCACCAGTCCGCTCTATGCGGCGAAGGAGACGTTCAATCCTGCGCATGGCATTCCACTGACCGCAGAGAACATCATGGGGGGTGTCTCGGCGATCTTCTGGTCGCTGATGATCATCGTCTCGCTGAAGTATGTGACCCTCGTGCTGCGCGCCAACAACCGGGGCGAAGGCGGCATCATGGCGCTGCTGGCGCTTGCCACTTCCTCGGTGCGGGACCTGCCGAGATTGCGCGCGGCGCTCCTTGTCATCGGAGTGTTCGGGGCCTCCTTGTTCTATGGGGACGCAGTGTTGACGCCGGCGATCTCCGTGCTTTCGGCGGTGGAAGGACTGGAGGTCGGCACCGGGGCCTTCAAACCCTACGTCGTGCCGATCGCGACCGGCATTCTCATCGCGTTATTTGCGATCCAGCGCTACGGCACCGGCGTCATCGGGTTGTTCTTCGGACCGGTGTGCGTGCTCTGGTTCGTTTCGCTGGGCGCCGTCGGCATCTGGAACATCGCCAGGACGCCGGCCATCCTGAAGGCCGTCGATCCGGTATACGCCCTGCACTTCGCGACGGGACACGGCGTCGCATCGTTCGTCGTGCTGGGCTCGGTGCTGCTGGCCGTCACCGGCGCCGAAGCGCTTTACGCTGACATGGGTCATTTCGGCAAGCGAGCGATCCGCATCGCGTGGTTTGGCGTGGCGGCACCGGGATTGGTACTGAACTACTTCGGGCAGGGTGCGCTGCTCATTGCGCAGCCCAGTGCCATCGAGAACCCCTTTTACCTGGCGTATCCCGCCTGGGCTCTTTATCCGATGGTCGTACTCGCCACCGCCGCGACCGTCATTGCTTCCCAGGCCACGATTTCGGGTGCGTATTCGATGACCCACCAGGCCATTCAACTCGGCTATCTGCCCCGGATGACGATCCTGCATACGTCCGCGCGCACGATGGGCCAGATCTACGTGCCGGCCGTGAACTGGACCCTGCTGGTGATTGTTGCCGCGGCAGTGGTGGGATTCGGCAGTTCCTCGCGGCTTGCCTCCGCTTATGGGGTCGCGGTGATGGGGACGATGCTCGTCACGACCCTGCTTACCTTTTTCGTGCTTCGCTTCGATTGGCGCTACCCGTTCTGGGTCTGCGTGCTCGCGACCGCGTTCTTCCTGGTCGTCGATGCCGCGTTTTTTGCGGCGGCCCTGCACAAGGTATTCGACGGCGGATGGTTCCCGCTGGTGCTGGGCGTGATCATCTTCTCGGTGATGATGACGTGGCGCCGCGGGCGCGATCTGCTGCGCGAACGCCTGCGCGATTCGTCATTGCCGCTGGACGGCTTCCTGAAGTCGCTCTTTCTGTACCCGCCGCAGCGCGTGCCGGGCACGGCCGTGTTTCTTACCTCGAGCCAGGACGCAACGCCTAATGCACTGTTGCACAGCCTCAAGCACTACAAGGTGCTCCACGAGCAGAACGTGTTCCTGACGATCGAGTTCCGCGACATTCCGTGGGTGCTCGCGGAAGATCGCGTCGCGTGCGATCCGCTGCTCAACGATTGCTGGCGCATTGTCGCGCGATACGGCTTCATGGAGCGACCTGATGTCTCGCTGGCCCTCGAGGTCTGTGCGCCCCGGGGATTGCAGCTCGATCCGATGGAGGTTTCCTATTTCCTGTCGCGTGAGAAGATCGTGCCGGCAGCGGGCGGCGAAGGAATCGCCCTGTGGCGCGACCGCATATTCGCGGCCATGGCCCGCAACGCTGGGACCATCACCGACTTCCTCAACATCCCGACCAACCGGGTCGTGGAACTGGGAACGCGCATCGAAGTATGAAGCGCAACAGCCCTCCCGCCGTCTCGTGGCAGGGCGATTTGCTTACTTTCTCCTTGGCGCGCAGTATTTGCAATCCTGCGGGATCGCCCGGGGGCATGGCCTGCCCGGGACGCCACGCGAGGAGAGTTGTTCCCGATTGCGCGCACCTTTAAAGGAGATCGCCATGAGCAAATACCTGTTCGAAGCGTGCTACACGGCTGAGGGTGTCAAAGGACTCTTGCGCGACGGGGGCTCCGGTCGCCGCACTGCAATCGAAGCCATGCTGAAAGGCGTCGGGGGCAAGCTCGAGTGCTTGTATTTTGCGCTCGGCGACGTGGACGTGTATCTCATTGCGGATCTTCCCGACAATTTGAGTGCCGCGGCCGTGGCTCTCGCCGTCAACCAGGGTGGCGGCGCGACGACAAAGACGGTTGCACTGATGAGCGTCGAGGATGTCGACCAGGCGGCCAAGAAGACGGTCGCCTACCGTGCTCCGGGACGGTGACACCGCCTGCTGGCTGCTATCCACCGGTGAGCGTGCGGTAGAGAGTCAAGAGCCGCGACGGCAGTTGGTTGACGTCGTCCAGCACCTCGTAGTCGATGCCTTCGCACATCGTGCGCAGGTAGTCGTTGCCTTGCGCATCGACGGTGAGCACGAACGGAGCAATCCCCGCCTGCCTCGCTTCGTCGAGCGCTTCGCGGGTGTCGCGAATGGCGTACTCGACTTCGGCGTTGTCTCCATATTCCTGGCCGTAGTCCAAATCGAATGGGCGTCCGTCGGAGATCAGCACCAACAGCTTGGTGCGCGCTTCCTGGCCCCGGAGCTTGCGCAGCGCGTGCCGGATGGCCGGGCCCATGCGCGTGGTATTCAGGGGCTTCACGTTCTCGAGCCGTGCTGCCACGCGATCGGAGAGCCGTTCGTCGAGCTCTTTCACCACCAGGAATCTCACATCGCCGCGCCCGGTGCCGGAGAAACAGTAGATGCCATAGGTATCGCCAAGGCGCTCCAGCGCGCTCATCAGGAGCACCATCGTCTCCTTTTCGAGGTCGATGATGGTGCGATAGGTGCGGCCGTGAATCACCCGTCCCGTGCGCAGCGGCAGCGCCTCGTTCCGGCGCGCATCGGGCGGCTCGACATGCTCGGCCGTCGAGAAGCTCATGTCGACCAGGAAGGCGACGGCGACATCGCGGGCAACCTTCTGCCGCGCGACATAGACATCCTCCGAAGGCGACAGCCCGGCCCGGCGATCGACCAGGGCCTCGATGGCGGCGTCGAGGTCGAGATCGTCGCCGTGCGCCAGCCGGCGAACCTTGCGCAACCCGTCGCGCGACAGCCGCTCGATCTGGCGGCGAATTTCCGGAACAAGAGTGGCGTAGGCCTGCAGCGTCTCGTCGAAATAGCGCGCTGACGAACCGGAGTCGATGCGCGATTCGCGCACCATGCACCAGTTGCGCCGGTAAGCGCCCTTTACATGATCCCACTCCGGATATACGAACGATGACACTTCGTGGCTGTGCAACTCGCCGGCTTGATGAGGCTCGAGGTCGGCGCCGAAATGGTCGTGGTGATCGTGCTCCATCGGCTCGGGCGGCGGCAGCGGACGCTCATCCTCGCCGGCGTCGCTCCCGCGCATCGGTGGCGCGCTGGTGGTGCCCGCGGAAGCGGTGAACCGATAGATCGCCTGGCTGTCGAGCGGGCCGGCACCGCGATAGAACGTGTAGCGTGAGCCGAGGCGATCGCGATAGGCGACCGGCGCAATGCTGCTGGCGAGCACTTCGTCGCCCTCGAGATGCGTGCGTTCCGGCTCCGGCCAAATGGCGGGCCACGCAAGCGGCGGTGCCGGCACCTCGATCGCGATCGCCGCGGGCGTCCCGTAGTCGGCCGCGAGATTCGGGGTGCGCACTACCAGGCAATAGGCGCGCATCGCCGCTTCGGCGCTGTCTTCGACCGTGGCTCCTTTGTCCCGCAGGGGCGCCAAAGCGGCGCGCATCCGGCGCACCGGATCGTGCAGGAGCGATGGCAATACCGGCGCATCAACGGCGCCAAGACTCGACCGCACCATGGTTTCCGCCAGAGCATCGCGAGGACGCAGCGTCGCGAGAGGAGGGCGGTCGTGCAGTGCGGCCCGCTCCACCCGCTCGAACGTTTGGCGAAGGCCGGCATAGCGGCGCTTGGCCCAAGCGTCGAGACGCATGTCTTCGCAGATCATAAAGAGCTCGATCGCAAGCTCGCGTTGCGCAAACAGCCGAAAGAAAGTCTCGAGGTCGGATTCGTGCTCGTAACGCGCGATCGCCGCAAGGGCAGGCCGCAGCCGCGAAAAGTTCGGCGCCTCGCGATCGAACTGGAAATCGAAGGTGCCTCCTTCGTAATGGGCGGCGCGGTGCGTGAGCGCAACCTTGTACCACCCGAAGTTGGCAGCAGCGCGAGGGAACCGCGCCATCCGATCCGGCAGGCGGATGGTGGTATGGGTATCCGGATATTGCTGTGGATCGTGGTTGTCGCCAAACGGCAGCAACGCCGCATTGCGACCCGACAAGGCCCGGTAATACAGCCCCAGCACGCCGGCAGCGCCTTCGAGGGTTTGCCCCGGGTGACGATGATCGGCATCGCCACGCGTGCTGTCGGCCCCGAGTTTGCGCAACGCCTCACGCGCACCCGGCGTGACGTAACCTCTCAAGGAAACACGGCCTCGACAACTTGCCGGATTCCCTTGGCGAGCAGGGGATCGTCGGTCATGGCCTGCACGATCGCCACGTCGCACGCGCGGCGTGGCGCCACGCCCTGGGTGATCATGCGCCCGGCGTAGATCAGGAGCCGGGTGCCGGGGCCTTCGAGCAGGTTCTGCGCATCGAGATGGCGGATCTGCATACCCAGCAGGGCGAGCGCATCGGCGGTGGGGCTTGCCACGCCGGCTTCGCGCGCGATGATCCGTTGCTCGAGCGTCTGCGCCGGATAATCGAACTCGATCGAAAGAAAACGCTGTCGCGTGCTGTGCTTGAGATCCTTGATCGTCGATTGATATCCCGGGTTGTACGAGACCACCAGCAGGAAATCCGGATGGGCCCGGATGAGCTCGCCCTTTTTCTCGATGGGCAAGAGCCGGCGATGATCGGTGAGGGAGTGGATCACCACGATGGTGTCTTTGCGCGCCTCGACCACTTCATCGAGATAGCAAAGGCCGCCACCCTTCACTGCTCGGGTGAGCGGGCCGTCGATCCATTCGGTGCCGTTGCCGGAAAGGAGATAACGGCCAACGAGATCGGTGGCGGTGAGATCCTCGTGACAACTGATGGTGACCAGCGGCATTGCGCCACGATCCTCGCCGTGTCGTTCATGCCCCAGACGCCATGACATGTATTCCACGAATCGCGTCTTGCCGCAGCCGGTGGGGCCCTTCAGCAGGACCGGTATACGTTCGCGCCAGGCCGCCTCGAACAGCGGAATCTCGTCGCCGATCGGAAGGTAGAACGGTTCTTCGGCCACCCGGTACGCTTCGATGGCCTGGGTAGCGGCATGGCTCGGCAGCATGGTCACGGCATCGGTCATGGCGTCGGCGCGAATTCGCCTTGCTGCTCGCGGCGAATCCAGCTCACGGGATCCATCGCATAGTCACGCTGGTAATCCCCAGGGTAATTGATCCCCGGCAGCGCCGGGATCCAGTCGTACTCCAGATGATGCGACCCGCCCAGCATATTGGCGAGCCGCACCACTTCCGGGTCGTCGAGCATGGTCAGCCGGCCGCGATCGATGAGCTTGAGCCATTGCCCGCTATCGCGATCCTCAATCTCGTACGTCGCAAAGACGTTGTGTACGTGCGGAAAATGCATGGTCGGGAGCTTGTTGCGCTTGCAGTAGCTCAGGAACGTCTGGTCCCAGTGCTCGGCGCCAAAGCCGAAATGAATGACGCCGGCCTGCGCCCGCTCGGGCAGGTTGGTCCACGAATCGTTGTACTTCCACAAGGTCTCGATCTGGCGATAGCTCTTGGCGTTGGTGCCGATCGAGGCATCGTTGAAGTAGGCCCAGCCCTTGTAGGGAAACCCCGGGTACTGTGCGCCCTTGTAACGCTCGACCACGTCGCGCCAGAGCTCGCCATATTTGCCGCCGCCTTCGATGCGCGTGATCATGCCACGCTCGATGTGGACGTCGATATGCGGGAAATAGCCGGTGTGGTTGCTCGTGCCGCCGACCACACCGTTCAAGGTCGGCATGAGAATCTTCGCCTGCTCGAGAAAAGTCTCGACCGGATGTCCGAAGCGAATGCCCTGGATCGTGGAGCCCAGAATGTGGCCGGAAATGTAGGCGCCCTTGGGCCAGAGCGCCGCTTGTTCGGGGGTCACCTTCCAGCCGATGTCGGTGCCTTCGGGACTGGTGATGCGCACGGCCGAGGCGCGATGGAAGGCGTTGACGAGCTTCCAGTCGACGAGCCGCCAGATTTCGTCGGGCCAGCCGTTGGCGCGGGAGATGAAATCCTCGTACGTGCCATAGACCCAGTTGTTGCGGATTTTCTTGCCCGCCGCCCGCCGCCAGTGCGAGCGTCCCGCTTCGCCGGCGTAGACCCCGGTGTAGCCCGGGCGATCGTCGAGAAAGCGCTTGAGCGCAGCGGAAGCGACATTGAACTCGACGCCGCTTTCGATCATCGGCGGCAGGCGATCGGTGATCTCACGCCAGCCGTCAGCGGCGCTGTACTCGACCGCTTCGATGCCAAGGTCGACGGTGTTGAGACGATCGACCCGGGCGACACCACGCTCGAGCAATGCCCGGCGCAAGGCTTCGAACACGAGGTCATTCTGATGCGGGAAGGTGATGATGAGGAGGTGGTCGTTCTCGCGAATGTCGCCGAGCGCCGACCGGCCATAGCGGCGCTGCAGATGCGCACGCGCGAGCGGCATCAGCGCCTCGAGGTCGTCGGTGCGCTCCTGACGCAGGTAGGCGGGATGGCGGGGCGCCGGATAACCGAACCCTGGTAATGCCCGCGGGACGCCCGGTGCCAGATCGCGCAGATCAATGCTGTGGTGGCGCAACGCGTCGTTCAAGGATTATCGATCGTTGTGAAATTCATGACGAAATATCGGCGGCGCACCGGTGCCGGTGCCCCAGCCTCATTTCGACTGCTTGACGATGATCTCGTCCCACAGCTTCTCCCACTTGGCCGATTC
>JBDUCE010000435.1:0-2846 GCA_040003635.1 Betaproteobacteria bacterium | reverse complement strand
TGACGCCGGTCTTGTCCTCGAACTTCTTGATGGCGACGAACAGGGCGTCGTCCTCCGACTTGTAGAAGCCCCGCACCCACCACACGGTCAGTTTTTCCTGCGCCATCGCCTGGTCGGCCATGACCAGCGCCGACACCGCAAAGAGCGCGATGCCCAGTTTCGAAATCACCTTCATGGAACTCCTCCTTCGGATCGTGTTTTCTGCATTGGCGTTGCCGCCACGTTTATCCAACCCGCCCCGAGCCTAAGGGCTGGCCATTGGGGTGTCAACCGGACCGGGCGCTACATCACCGCACCGAGATACCAAGGCACGAATTCGCTCTGCCCGTACCCGTGCCGCTCGCTCTTGCTCTTCGCACCCGACGCCGTCTCCAGCATCAGCCGGAAGAGCGCGTCGCCGATCTCGTCAACGCTCGCCGTGCCGTCCGCGATCTCGCCGCAATTGAGATCGATGTCCTCTTCCTGCCTCGTCCACAGGGCGGTGTTGGTCGAAAGCTTCAATGACGGCGATGGCGCACATCCGTATGCCGAACCGCGCCCCGTCGTGAACACGATCATGTTCGCGCCGCCGGCCACCTGCCCGGTGGCCGAGACTGGGTCGTAGCCCGGCGTGTCCATGTAGACGAAACCCTTGGCCGTCACCGGCTCCGCGTACTCGTAGACATCGACGAGATTCGTCGTGCCGCCCTTTGCGACCGCGCCCAGCGATTTTTCGAGGATGGTGGTGAGCCCGCCGGCCTTGTTGCCCGGCGATGGATTGTTGTTCATCTCGCCCTTCTCGCGCTCGGTGTAGTCTTCCCACCACTTGATCCGTGCGACGAGCTTCTCGCCGACCGCACGCGACACCGCGCGGCGGGTCAGCAGATGCTCGGCGCCGTAGATCTCGGGCGTCTCGGACAGAATCGCGGTGCCGCCATGGCGCACCAGCAGGTCGACCGCCGCGCCGAGCGCCGGATTGGCGGTGATGCCGGAATAGCCGTCGGACCCGCCGCACTGCAGCCCGACCGTGACGTGCGACGCCGGCACTTGCTGCCGCGTGATGACATTTGCATGCGGCAGCATCTCGCGGACGATGCCCACACCGTGCGCGATCGTCTTCGCCGTGCCGCCGACGTCCTGGATGCTGAACGTGCGCAGCAACGGGCCTTCCTTCAGGTTCTCCGCGCCGAACAGCGCGCTGATCTGATTCGCCTCGCAGCCCAGACCGACGACAAGCACGCCGGCGAAATTAGCATGGCGCGCATAGCCGCCCAGCGTGCGGCGCAGGAGCTTCATCCCGTCGCCATGCGTGTCCATGCCGCAACCCGAGCCGTGCGTCAGCGCGACGACGCCGTCGACGTTGGGAAACGCCGCGAGCGCATCGCCGCGGAAGGCATCGGCGATGCCGCGCACGACCGTCGCCGAGCAGTTGACCGACGAGAGGAGGCCGATGTAGTTGCGCGTGGCCACCCGTCCGTCGCTGCGCACGATGCCCATGAAGGTCGCCGGAGAATCGACGTACCGCGTCGGCTTCACATCGGCGCCAAACGCGTAGTCGCGGTCGAACGCGCCCATGGCGAGGTTGTTGAGATGTACGTGCTCGCCCGGGGCGATGTCGCGCGAGGCGAAGCCGATGATCTGGTTATAGCGCTTGACCGGCGCGCCCGCGCGAATGGCTTTGGTTGCGACTTTGTGCCCGGGCGGGACGAGGCCCGAAATGGTGACGTTCTCCTCAGCAAGCAGTGTGCCGCCGACCAGCTGCGTTCGCGCAATCACCACGTCGTCGTTCGGGTGCAGGCGGATGGTGAGTGATGTGCGTGTCAGCATACTCGTACCTCCATTTTCATGCCGGGACGCGACCGCGCGCGATGGCGCGCCGATCGATCGCGGCCAAGTCCCAGTCGATGCCGAGGCCGGGGGCCGTCGGCGCGATGGCGTATCCGTCGGCGAGCGCGAGCCGCGACGTGGTGAGATCGTCGAGCTGGGGAATGTATTCGACCCACGTCGCGTTGGGCACCGCAGCCGCCAGCGACACGTGGAGCTCCATCAGGAAATGGGGGCACACCGCGACATTGAAGGACTCGGCGAGATGGGCCACCTTGAGCCACGGCGTGATGCCTCCGATGCGGGCGCAATCGACCTGCACGATCGAGCACGCGCCCCGCTCGAGATATTCGCGAAAATGCGCCACGGAGTAAAGGGACTCGCCGACGGCAATCGGAATCGCAGTATGCGCTGCAAGCTCGACGTGTCCCCCCAGATCCTCCGCCGGCAACGGCTCCTCGAGCCAGGCGAGCCCGAATGGCTCGAAGGCCCGGGCGCGACGGATGGCCTCGGACACCGTGAAGGCCTGGTTGGCATCGACCATGAGCTCGAAGGCATCCCCTACCGCCTCGCGTACCGCTGCAAGGCGGGCGACGTCTTCCGCCAGATGCGGCTTGCCCACCTTGAGCTTGGCGCCGCGAAACCCGGCCGCCTTGGCCGCCACGGTTTCCCTGACCAGCGTGGCCACCGGCAGTTGCAGCCATCCGCCTTCGGTGGTGTAAACAGGCACCCGCGGCTGCGCACCGCCGGCGAGCTTCCACAACGGCAGGCCAGCGCGGCGCGCCTTGAGATCCCACAGCGCGGCGTCGATGGCCGCGAGGGCGAGGCTCGTGATGGCGCCGACCGCCGTGGCGTGAGTGTGGAAGAAAAGCGATTTCCAGATCGCCTCGATCGTATCGGGATCTTGCCCGACGAGTCGCGGCGCGAGATGATCGCGCAGCAGCGCGACCACCGACGAGCCGCCGGTGCCGATGGTGTAGGTGTAGCCGACCCCTTCGCTTCCGTCGTCGCAGACAATGCGCACGATGGGTGTTTCCTGGGTC
>JBDUCE010000047.1:0-9539 GCA_040003635.1 Betaproteobacteria bacterium | reverse complement strand
CAGCGAAGCGCGCAGCGGCGGTGGACGATCCGGAGCCCGACGAAGCCTGATCGCGAAAACGGGTCAGCCACGATTTTTTCGAGGGGAGCCGGCAGCAAGCGGGTTTTTGTTTCCCGGCGTGGGGTCCGAGCCCTCTATTCTCGCCGCGGCAAAACCACGCGCGAACGTCAGTTGCACCGCATCACCGGGCGCCACCTCCGCGCTATCGGTCACGATGCGGCCATCCGCGACGGCGACAATGGCGTATCCGCGCTCGAGCACCGCGCTGGGATTGAGATGCCCGAGATTCTGGTGCGCACCCGCGAGCCGCATCGCCATGCCCTCGAGGCGCGTGCGGATGGAGCGCAGGAAATCATCGCGCGCAGCATTAAGCGGCGCCCGTTGCGGCAGCGGCCGCCGCAGCCTCCAGGTGTACTGTTGCCGCACGGTGGTGGTGTGGGCCGTGAGCGTCGCCATGTAGCGCGCCTGGCAGCGGACCAGGCGTTGCGCGAGGCGCCCGAGATGGCGCTGCTGCTCGCCGAGCCGCACGGCAGGGTGCGTGAGCCGCCGCGAGAGATGGTCGACACGCTGCATGCGCGCCTCGATGGCGCGGTAGGCGTTGGATCGCCAGCGCGTGGCCTGCACCGCCAACGCTCGACGCAATGCCGCGTCATCAGCGGTCACCAGCGTCGCTGCGGCGGTCGGCGTGGGCGCACGCGCGTCGGCCACGAAGTCGCAGATGGTGAAATCGGTTTCGTGGCCAACCCCTGAAACCACGGGCAGCAACGACCCGAAGATCGCCTGGGCCACGATTTCCTCGTTGAAGGGCCACAAATCCTCGATCGAGCCGCCGCCGCGGCAAACAATCAGGACATCGACTTCAGCGCGCGCATTGGCAATGCGGATGGCGGCGGCGATTTCCAGTGCAGCGCCGGGCCCCTGGACGCTGGCGGGATAGAGCACCACCGGCAGTGCCGGTCGCCGGCGGCGAAGCGTGGTCAGCACGTCGCGCAATGCGGCGGCGTTGCGCGAAGTCACGATGCCCAGTGCCCGCGGATGCGTGGGCAGCGGCCGCTTGCGCTCCGCCTGGAACCACCCTGCGGCTTCGAGCCGGGCCTTGAGCTGGGCGAAGCGCTCATAGAGTGCGCCGACTCCGGCGAGACGGATCGTCTCGACATTGAGCTGGAACTCGCCGCGGGCCTCGTAAATGGACGCCGTGGCACGCACCTCGACCTGCAGCCCGTCCTTGAGGGAGAACTCGGTGAACTGCGCCTTGTGCCGAAAAAACACGCATCGCACCTGCGCCTTCGCATCTTTCAGGTTGAAGTAGCAGTGGCCTGACGTCGCGCGCATGAAATTCGAGATCTCGCCGCTGACCCACGCCAGCCCCAGATGCCGCTCGAGGATGAGCCGGGCCGAGCTCACCAGCAGCGACACCGGTACGATCGCCGCGGCGGGCGCGATGCCACGCGCGGCGGCGGGCCCGGGAAGAGGGTCGGGTGAGGTCTCCGAACGGAGGAAAAGATCGCTCACAGGGCTCGATGGGCGCAAAACAAGATTGACGGGAAGGACGCTTTGTCCAGGACGCGCGCCCCAACGCGTAATACGATGCAGGGTGGCGAGGGACGGATCGCAACCTGGCAGGCCCTTCCGCCCAGCACCTTGGCACCTCGACTCAAGCTGCTGTAAAACAATGCTATTTTTAAGTCGTTAAATTGGGCACGGCAACGATTTTTGAACCCGGCGCGCCACTTAGCGAATCAATTTACAAGATATCCACACTTCTATCCACAGGATTTGTGGAAAACCGACGACAGCGTGGATTTCTTACTGCCCCGTGTGCCCCAATCCACGCGGGTTTCGAGGGTGCGGGCCTCCGGCACGGGGAACGCCGCCATGACGTCGGTGGACCCAGCGGTTAGAATAATCGTCATGATCCGCTTGTTCATGAACAAACACCGCTGTGTTGCAGCGCCGCATTTTCGCGTGCCGCCGGACCAGGGTCGATCACCGGAACCCATATGAACGCCGTCGCGCCACGGGAAAGCGTGCCCGCGTCCAATTTCATCCGCCTCATCATTGCGGAGGATCGTCTGCTCGGCAAGTACGACGGGCGCGTGGTCACCCGCTTCCCGCCGGAGCCGAACGGGTACCTGCACTACGGTCACGCCAAGTCGATTTGCCTGAACTTTGGGCTCGCTGCCGAAAACGACGGGCTTTGCCACCTGCGCTTCGACGACACCAATCCGATCAAGGAGGAGGTCCGATACGAGGAGTCCATCGCCCGGGCCGTGCGCTGGCTTGGGTTCGATTGGGGGGAACACCGGTATCACGCGTCCGATTACTATGATCGCCTCTATGCGTTCGCCGAGTGGTTCATCGCAGAGGGATTGGCCTATGTCGACAGTCAATCGGCGGCGCAACTGCGCGCCTCCCGCGGCACGCTGACCCAGCCCGGACGGGGAAGTCCCTACCGCGACCGGGCGATCGCCGAGAATCTCGATCTTTTCCGCCGCATGCGGGCCGGCGAATTCCCCGATGGCGCGCACGTGCTGCGCCTGAAGATCGACATGGCGAGCCCGAACCTCAACATGCGTGATCCCGCCATCTATCGCATCCGGCACGCCACGCATCATCGCACCGGCGACCGGTGGTGCATCTATCCGCTCTACGACTATAGCCATTGCATTTCGGATGCCCTGGAGCGCATCACGCATTCGATTTGCACCCTCGAGTTCCAGGATCACCGTCCCTTGTACGACTGGATCATCGAGCGCCTCGCTGAGGGCGGCCTGCTGGAGCGCCCGCTGCCGCAGCAGATCGAGTTTGCGCGCCTCAACCTGACCTATGTGGTGCTCTCCAAGCGCAAGCTCATCGAGCTTGTCGCGAGCGGTCATGTGGACGGCTGGGACGATCCGCGGATGCCCACGCTCGTCGGCGCACATCGACGAGGGTTTACGCCCGAGGGCTTTCGCCTTTTTGCCGAACGCATCGGGGTGTCGAAGTCCGACTCGTGGATCGACATGAGTGTGCTCGAGGATTGCATGCGCGACGATCTGAACGTGCGCACCCAGCGGCGCATCGCGATCCTCGATCCGATCCGTCTCATCATCGACAACTATGCCGAGGGTGCGGGTGAGGAGACGCATGCGCCGAATCATCCGCAGTACCCCGAGTTCGGCAAGCGCGCGCTGCCGTTCACTCGCGAGCTGCTGATCGAGCGGGACGATTTTGCGGAGGTGCCGCCGAAGGGATACTTCCGGCTTTCTCCGGGGGCGGAGGTGCGTCTTCGCTACGCCTACATCGTGCGCTGCGTCGGCGTCGACAAGGACGCCGCGGGCAATGTCATCGCCGTCCATTGCACGTATGACCCGGCGACGCGAAGCGGCACGCCGGGTGCGGCCGCGCGCAAGGTGAAAGGCAACATTCACTGGCTCAGCGCGGGCAGTGCGGTGACCGCTGAAGTCCGCCTGTACGACCGGTTGTTCGCCGTGCCGTTTCCCGGCGTGATCGGTCCCGCCGAAGAACCACTCGCCGAAGCACCATCCAGCGCAGTGGGAGGGCGTCCGGCGGCGGTGGCAGGCGAGGACGAGGACGACGTGCCGGAGACGTTCGAGCGGAGTTATCTCGATGACCTCAATGCGCATTCGAAGCGCGTGATCACGGCTTATGTCGAGCCCGCTCTCGCGACCGCGGCGCCCGAGGAACGTTTCCAATTCGAGCGCCACGGCTATTTTGTCGCCGATATGGAAGATCACCGGCCCGGGGCGCCGGTATTCAATCGCGCGGTGACGCTGCGCGATTCCTGGGGTAAGCAGTCCGGCAACTGATTGCCCGCAGCAATCGCGCCGCGTTAAGATGGCGCTCGCAAAATTTCCCGTCTGGTGTCCCTCATGAAACGCATCGTCCTCTTTCTCGCCACCAACCTTGCGGTGGTGCTCGTGCTTTCGGTGGTGCTCAATGTGCTGGGCTTGAACCGGGCCCTGATGCAACAGGGGATCCAGGTTGGTCCACTGCTGGTGTTTTCGTTCGTGGTCGGCTTCACCGGTGCCATCATCTCGCTCCTGATCTCGAAGCCGATGGCGAAATGGACCACCGGTGCGCATGTCATCGAGCAGCCGGCCAACGAATCGGAGGCGTGGATCGTCGACACCGTGCGCCGGCTTGCCGCGACCGCGGGCATCGGCGCGCCCGAGGTGGCGATCTATGAAGGGGACGCCAATGCATTCGCCACGGGCGCCTTCAGAAACTCGGCGCTGGTCGCCGTCTCGACGGGATTGCTGCAGTCGATGAACAAGGAAGAGGCCGAGGCGGTGCTGGGCCATGAGATCGCCCACATCGCGAACGGCGACATGGTGACGATGGCCTTGCTGCAAGGCGTGGTGAATACCTTCGTGGTGTTCTTTGCGCGGGTGGTGGGCTACTTCGTCGACCGCACGGTGTTTCGCAGCGAGCGCGGGATCGGCATCGGCTATTACGTCACGGTATTTGCCTGCGAGATCCTGTTCGGGATCCTCGCCAGCGTGATCGTGGCCTACTTCTCGCGTCGCCGGGAATTTCGCGCCGACGCCGGGAGCGCGACCTACCTGGGCTCGCCCCAGCCGATGATCCATGCCCTGGCGCGACTCGGCGGCATTGTGCCCGGTGCGCTGCCGTCTTCCATCCAGACCCTCGGCATCGCCGGTTCACCCGGCGGCGTGATGGCGTTGTTCGCCTCGCACCCGCCGCTCGAGGTGCGCATCGCCGCGCTGCAGGCGCGGCAGGGCTGAATCTGTCCGCCGCGACCGTCGCGGCGCTGCACCAGGGGAGTGGCGATGCTGTACAAAATCGAGGTCGAAGACGAGCGCGGTTTGTGGCACGACGTGCGTGGCGACGACGGCAAGGTCCTTGTTTATGGCTCCACGGATGAGGCGCGCGTCGCGCTGGCCGAACGCTTTCCGGTGCTGGTCCAGATGGAGAAATTCGCCGGCGGCAAACGCACCCGGGTGATCCGGATTTACGAGGACGAGGAACATTGATGATCGAGTTCTACACCGCACAGACCTCCAACGGCCAGCGTGCGGCGATCATGCTCGAGGAGTGCGGGCTCGCCTACCGCGTGCACGCGTTCGATCTCTTCAAGGGCGAGCAGAAAAATGCCGAATTCCTGAAGGTGAATCCCGCCGGTCAGATCCCCGCCATCGTCGACGCCGAAGGGCCGGGAGGGCAACCGCTGGTGCTTGCGCAGTCCGCCGCGATCCTGCTCTATCTCGCCGAAAAGACCGGGCGTTTTCTTCCGCTCGATCCCCGGCGGCGGGCGATGGCGTACCAATGGCTTCAGCTCGCGATGACCGATGCGGGGCCGGCATCGGGGAGCGTCTTCCTGCTTTCGCGCATCACACCCGAGAAGTCGGCTGCCAACGTGACGTTCTTCGAGGAGCGCCTGGTGCGCTTCCTGCGCCTCGCCGACGCACGGCTTGCCCAGCTCGAGTATCTCGCCGACGAGCTCTCGATCGCCGACTTCGCTTTGTATCCCATCTACGCGGCGCGCAAGAGCCTGGTCGACGCGGCGGGTGACCTCCCGCAATTGACGCGATGGGGGGCAGCACTCGCCGCGCGATCGGCGCTCAGCCGCGCCATGCAACTGGTCTGAACCGAAGCCCGGCGGTGCGCGACGCGACGCGGTACTGTTCGTGCTGCCGATACCACGCTGCGCAATTCGCGCCGGGCGCCTCCCGTGCGCTGTGCGCGGGGTCACCGGGCCCTGCATGTAAAACGGCCGCAACGCTCGCGCGCTGCGGCCATCGCGGCCTGACGGGTGCGGGCAGTTATTTCAGGTGATTCGAGACCAGCTTGGTCATCTCGAACATCGACACCTTGTGCTTGCCACCGAAGACGGCCTTGAGCTTTTCATCGGCGTTGATGAGGCGCCTGTTGACGGCGTCCTGCAGCTTGTTCTTCTTGATGTAATCCCAGATCTTCTTGGTCACTTCGGTGCGCGGCATCGGCGTGCTGCCGATCACTGCGGCAAGCACCGCCGACGGCATCATTGCTTTCATGAAGGCGGCGTTGGGCTTGCGCTTGGTTGCGGACTTCTTTGCAGCAGCTTTTTTAGGAGCGGCCTTCTTTGCGGCCGGAGCCTTTTTCGCAGCGGACTTCTTCGCAGCTGATTTCTTCGCAGCCGGCTTCTTGGCGGCGGATTTCTTGGCGGCGGGCTTCTTTGCAGATTTCTTGGCAGTAGCCATAGTTCTCCTTCCTATGAATAGACGCGCAACACACACAACGCCGAACGGACTGAAGCAGACCCTCCTGTCATGGGAACCCCCTGCCCCATCGGCGGGAACTATACCGCATTCCCCCGGGGAGGTACGCCTGAAATCGGTGTTTTTTAGAGGGGAGCGCCGGGATGTTGCAAGCGCGCTCGCGGAACAATGCACACGCGCTCAACCGAGGGAGGGGCAGCCGTGGCTGACGCGCAGGTCTTCCGGTGCACCGCGCGGGGGCACCTGAAAGCGTAGAATCTCCATCATACGAAGGGCCCGGCCCCGCCGCGGTCGCGCCGCGCCCCACGACATGAAGATCGCCGATCTGCGAACGGATTACCGTCTACAAACGCTTGACGAGACCGCTGTCGCACCGGATGCCTTTCGGCAGTTCGAGCGTTGGCTCGACGAGGCGATCAAGGCGGAGCTGCCGGAGCCGACCGCAATGTCGCTTGCTACGGTTGGCGCCGATGGCCGGCCCGCGGCGCGAATCGTTCTGCTCAAGGGCCTCGATCGGAATGGGCTTGTTTTCTTCACCAATTACGCGAGCCGCAAGGGGCGGGAGCTCGATGCCGCAGGACAGGCGGCGCTCCTTTTTCACTGGGCCGAGCTCGAGCGCCAGGTACGGATCGAAGGCAGCGTGGTCAAGATCGCGCCTCGCGAATCGGATGCCTACTTTGCCAGCCGGCCGGTGGCATCCCGGTTAGGGGCCTGGGCCTCGCCGCAAAGCGAGTCGATTGCGGATCGCGCAGCGCTTGAAGCCCGGCTCCAGGGCATCGCCGAGAAGTTTCGCGATGTAGGCGAGGCGATTCCGCGGCCTTCGCATTGGGGTGGCTATCGACTCGCGCCCGACATGCTCGAGTTCTGGCAAGGCCGGCGTTCACGCCTTCATGATCGGATTCGGTATCGTCGGAGCACGGGCGACCAAGGGGTCTGGCAGATCGACCGGCTCGCTCCGTGACCGGGGCAAGCGGCGATGCGCGCAACTTGAGCGCGCTGATCGGCTTGGGCATCTGCAACCATGTGGTGCTGGGGGGCAGCCGGGTCACGGTATCGCTGGATGCACTGTCGCGGGGCGCCTCTGCGTTCACGGTCGGCGTGCTGATGGCGCTCTATGCATTGCTGCCCATGTTTTTCGCCGTCGCGGCGGGACGGTTTGCCGACCGGGTCGGCGTGCAGCGCCCGATGCGCATCGGATGCATCGGACTGGTCAGCGGTGCGCTCCTCCCGGTGCTGGTGCCGCAGTTGCCCGCGTTGTTCGTGAGCGCCGCACTGGTCGGCGTGTCCTTCATGGCCTTCCAGGTCGCTACCCAGCACGCAACGGGCGGTCTCGGCACGGCGGCTGACCGTCCCCGCAACTTCAGCATGCTGGCGATGGGTTACTCCATCTCCGGCTTCATTGGACCCCTCGTCGCTGGCATCACCATCGACCAGTGGGGATTTCGCGCTGCCTTCGTGTTGTTGGCGGCGATTCCGATCGTGCCGGCCATGATCCTCGCCAGCGGGCGGCTGCGCATTGCGCACGTTGCGGTGGAAAAAGCAGCGCGGGAGGGGGGTGGCATCTGGGTGTTGTTGCAGCGGCCGGTGTTGCGGTGGGTGTTTGCGGTCAATGCGCTGTTCGCAGTGGGGTGGGATCTGCACACCATCTTCGTTCCGATCTATGGGGCGGGACTCGGCCTTTCGGCATCGCAGATCGGCGCGGTCCTCTCCACCTTTGCGGCGGCGACCTTCCTGGTGCGGCTGTGCATGCCGGCGATCATGCGTCACCGCTCGGAGGAGCAGGTGCTGACCGGCGCGCTCTTCGTCGCCGGCGCCGTGTACCTCGCATTCCCCTTTTCAGGGAGCGCGCTCACTCTCGCGGCACTGTCGTTCGTGCTGGGCCTGGGGCTCGGCAGCGGGCAGCCGATGGTGATGTCCCTGCTGCACACGCATGCGCCCCCGGGCCGCATCGGCGAGGCGGTGGGGGTACGCATGTCACTCGTGCAGACGATGGCGGTCGCGGTGCCGCTTCTGTTCGGGGCGCTGGGATCCTCGCTCGGCCTCGCCCCGGTGTTCTGGTCGGTAGGTGCATGCCTGACGACCGGCGGGCTGTTGTCGCGCCGCCGGGCAGGGAAGTAGGGCAGACAGGCTGGACACGCCTTTACCGCGGGGAGGTTGCGGCTTTCGTACTTACCTACCTGCGTTCTCGCAACTGCGCCAGGAACTGCTTGCGAAATTTCGCCACCTTGGGTGCGACCACCGCCTGGCAATACGGCTGCCGGGGGTTGCGGGCAAAATATTCCTGGTGGTAGCTCTCCGCCGGGTAAAACGGCGTCGCGTCGCTGACCTCGGTAACGATGGGGGCGCCCCACAACTTGGCCGCATTGAGCTCGGCGATGACCTGCAGCGCGGTGACGCGCTGTTGCGGCGTCTGGCAATAAACGACCGACCGGTACTGCGTGCCGACGTCATTGCCCTGCCGATCACGGGTGGTCGGATCGTGGATGGCGAAATACACCGTCAGGAGATCGCGAAACGACAATCGCTGGGGATCGAACGTGACTCGCACCACCTCGGCGTGGCCGGTGTCGCCGCCGCACACGGCCTCGTAGTTCGGATTGGCGGCCGCGCCGCCGGCGTAGCCCGACTCGACTTTGAGCACGCCGGCGAGCTCCGCGAAGACCGCTTCGAGGCACCAGAAGCAGCCTCCGCCGAGGATCGCGGTTTCGGCAGGAGTGGAAACGCTTGGCATCGCAGACATGGCGGACTCCATTGGTAGGTGGTGATGCGGGCTCAGGCTCCGACCGCGCAACGGGATGCCGCGTTCACCGGCAAGCACCAACCTTCGTCGGCGACGCCCACACGAGCTTACACGCCCCCGTCGAGGGCCTGGCTGCCATCATGCCAATGCGATAATGCACCCCTTCACCGGGAAGGGGTCTCCATGGCACGGCTGCTGCCGCGCGAAGGCAAGTTCTTCGACTATTTCAACCAGCATGCCGAGCTCGCGGCGCAGGCAGCCCTCGAGTTGCAGGCATTGCTGGCGGACTTGAGCCAGCTCGACCGGCGCAGCCGGGCAATCGAGAAAAACGAGAAGATGGCCGACCAGATCACCCATCACACGGTGCAACTGCTGCACCGGACTTTCATCACCCCGCTCGATCGCGACGAGATCCACCAGCTCATCACCAACATGGACGACGTGCTCGATCTCATGGAGGACATCGCCCAGTGCCTGTTTCTCTATGACGTGCGGGCGGTGACGGTGGAGGCGCAAAAGCTGGCCGAGATTTGCGTGAGCTGCACCGACCGGGTCAGGGACGCGGTAGGCAAGCTCGA
>JBDUCE010000434.1:0-2849 GCA_040003635.1 Betaproteobacteria bacterium | reverse complement strand
CGAGCATGTCCGCGATCTCGCGCAGGACCATCGGCCGCATCGCCACTTCACCGTGATCGAAAAAGCGGCGCTGCCGCTCGACGATGGCCTGCGCCACCCGCAGGATGGTTTCGAATCGCTGCTGCACGTTGCGGATGAGCCACTTTGCTTCCTGCAAGTGCGCGGCGAGCTGCTGGTTCGACGCCTCGCGGTTGCGGGTCAGGATATCGGCATAGATGCGGTTTAGCCGCAGCTTCGGCATCGCGGCCTCGTTGAGCGAGGCCACCCATAGCCCGCGCAGCTTGCGCACGACCACGTCGGGAATGACGTAGTTGGCCTCTGCCTTGGCGAAAGACGATCCCGGCCGCGGGTTGAGCCTCATGATGAGCGCCCGCACCGCCCGCACCCCGACGTCGTCGGTGTGCAGCAATCGCTTCAGTTTGGCGAAGTCGCGCGCCGCGAGCAGCGCCAGGTGGCCGCTCACCACCACCAGCGCTTCCGCCCGCCACGGCGTCGACTCGGGCAACCCCTTGAGTTGCAGCCCGAGACACTCCGCTGCGTCGCGGGCGCCCACGCCTGCCGGCTCGAAGCTCTGCAGGTATTTGAGGGCGATCATGAGCTCTTCGGGCTCGAGATGCGAATCCTCGCGAAAGAGCTCGGCGATTTCTTCGAGGGGCGAGGTGAGATAGCCGTCGTCGTCCAGCGCATCGATCAGTGCCGCGACGAGGAAGCGATCGCGCGCCGGGACGCTCATTACGGCCAGCTGCGACAACAAGTGGTCGCGCAAGGTGCTGGTGGCGACTTGCTGCGGGTAGAACCCGTCATCGTCCTGGTCCGAGCCCCCGGAGCCGCCGCCCCAGTCGCCGTCGCCGGACGAGTAGTCCTCGAAATCGGGCCGCTCGGCGTTTTCGTAGGCGGCCTCGCGCTCGGGATGCTCCGCGCGATCGCGCTCCTCGTTGGACTCCGCGCGCGTTTCGACCGGTGCCGCCGGCGCGGCGCCGGCGAGCGCCACTTGCGCGACCGGAGCTTCCTCCTCGGTGTCGGCCTTTTCGAGCAGCGGATTCTCCTGAAGCATCCGCTCGACCTCGGCATTGAGCTCGACCGTCGACAGTTGCAGCAGCCGGATCGATTGCTGCAACTGAGGGGTGAGCGTCAGGTGCTGACTGAGCTTGAGCTGGAGGGTTTGTTTCATGCGTGCGCGCGACCTGTCGGTCAGGATACGGTTGCCTAGAGCCGGAAATGCTCTCCAAGGTACACCTTCCTGACCGCTTCATTATAAACAATCTCGCCCGGCGCCCCGGACGCGAGCACGCGCCCTTCGTTGATGATGTAGGCGCGGTCGCAGATTCCCAGCGTTTCGCGCACGTTGTGGTCGGTGATGAGTACACCGATGCCGCGCTCCCTCAGGAAGCCGATGATTTTCTGGATGTCAAGCACCGCGATCGGATCGACGCCGGCGAAGGGCTCGTCCAGCAGGATGAACCGCGGCCTTGTAGCGAGGGCGCGCGCAATTTCCACCCGCCGCCGCTCGCCGCCCGAAAGGCTCATTGCCGCGGCATCGGCGAGATGCGCGATCGACAGATCCTCGAGCAACGCATCCAGCCGGTTGGCGAGTGCGTCGTCCTCGAGATCCTGCAGTTCCAGGATCGCGCGCACATTCTCCGCGACCGAAAGCTTGCGGAAGATCGAGGCTTCCTGCGGCAGGTACGAAAGGCCGAGACGCGCGCGGGCGTGGATCGGCATGCGCGACAAATCGCGGCCGTCGAGCTCGATGCGCCCACCGTCCGCCGCCACGAGTCCCACGATCATGTAGAAGCACGTGGTCTTGCCCGCGCCGTTGGGACCGAGCAGGCCCACGACCTCGCCGCTGGCGACATCGAGCGATACATCGTGCACCACCGTGCGCGCCTTGTAGCTTTTTTTCAGGCGTGCCACCGACAGCTCGCTCATCGATGTCCGCCTTGCGCGCGCGCCGGCCGGCCTGGCTCCACCACGCGACTCACTTCGCGCTGGCAGGTGTGAGTTCCCCGGCCGACTTGAGGTTGAGAGGCGGCTCGGCGGCCTTGGATGGAGCACCTTTTCCGGTGTCGCTCGCGCCCTTGCCGGCCGTGGCATCCTTGGGCTGAAATATGCCGCGCACGCGGGCGCCCGCGCCTGCAGCGTCGTTGCCCGGGGTGTTGCTGGCCCGGCCTTCCGCCTTGAAGAAATCGGTCGCCGTGTTGTACGAAATGTAGTTGCTGCGGATCTCGTCACCGCCTCGGCGCAGCAGTGCACGGTCGAAGAGCTGGAGCAACTCCTTCGCGCCGTCGTACTCGCCCCGCTGCGCAAAGCCTTCGTAATACTCATCCAGGCCGTCGCGCTTCTGGCGGAAGGTGACCGGATTGCCATAAGCGGTGGCGGACAGCGAGTTGTCGGGGTTCTGTTTGAACACGACCTTGTCGGCGTGGATGGTGAGCGTGCCCTGGGTGATGATCACGCTGCCGTTGAGCGTGGCGATCTTGGTCTGGTTGTTCACGTCGCCGTTATCGGCCGAATAGTTGATCGGCTTGGTGCGGTCGGCCTTTTCGGCGTGCGCCGGCGCGATGCCGCCCACCGCCGCCAGCGCCAGCGACAGCGACAGCGCGAATGCGCGGGCTACCCGCGCTCGCGCCAGGTCAGAGAGGAAACGATTGATCACTTCGAGGATTCCGGCTGCATGGTCCCACGCACACCCGATTTCAGCTTGAGCGAGCGTTGCTGGTTGTCAAGGGTCATTCCGACGCCGTGGATTATTCCACGGGGCTCCTCGATCGTCACCGGCCGGTCGGTTTCGGCGATGCCCTTGTCCGGAAACACGCGCAGGAAATCGGTGGTGAGCTTGACCGGGCCCG
>JBDUCE010000433.1:0-2850 GCA_040003635.1 Betaproteobacteria bacterium | reverse complement strand
GTATTCAGGTTAGACCCTACCGCCAATTTGAGCGTGCCCGCGGCCCACGACGGGGCAGCCCATCCGAGCCAGGCCGAAATCAGCGCAACCCCCACCACAAACACTCGTCGCATTTTGCGTCTCCCGCTTAACTGCGCTGATGAAGATCCACCACAAACTTCTGCGCGAGATCCCGGAAGATCTCCCGCATGTCGGTCAATGCCTCGAGCTGCCTGATCGTAGCGAGCAGCGTCCTGGCGTCGCGTGCCGGCAGCGTGCGGCCCGCGCAGACCATGAATTTGGCATCGAGCTCCTCCGCGGTGAGGGGCCGCGCCGCGGTACCTCGCGCCCACCCGGCGAACCTCTTGATCTTACGCCCGTCCACCGTCGAAATGCTTACGACTGCAGCTTCGGGACCGCTCGTCGTAACCTCGCGTGGAATTTGGTCCTGCCAATTTTCCGCGACGACCATGCGGACCTTCTTCATGGCACGGGAGAGACCCGCGTCCGCCAGGGTCGCTGCTTGCAGATGATCGAGGGTGATATCCCCAAAGACCATCATGCACGCTACCGCAAACGGCAAGCTGAACTGGGCCTGCTGGCGCGTCAATGGGACGCCATAGGTGAGATTGGCACCCACGATGGGGGGTACCGTGCAGGTCACCGTCGCGACGTCGGCCTCCTCCAGGCCGTGCTCGCGCATAATATCGAGCACGCCATCCGCGGCCGCGTGCCCGGACAGGCACAACGGGTATTTCTTTACGTCGATGCCTGGCGATAGCAAACGCCAGGACACGCCGAGCGTCATCAACGCGGAGCCGTCGAAGCGGTCGCCGTTGAATAGTTTGGCGAGGCCGCGAGGGTCCTCGAAGACGCTCAAGGGACCCGTTGCCCCTCGGGCCGCAAGGACGGTCGCCGCAACGCCGATCTCGGCGGCTCGTCCGGCCAGGATTGGCTTGGCGTCGGTGCCCAGGCAAGCGCGCATCCCGCCGGTGCCCGCCGCAGCGAGGGCAATGGCATTCGCCGTCTGCGCCGCCGTGAGGCGCAGCGCCTTCGCGGCACCCGCGGCGGCGCCGATGACCCCCAATACGCCCGTGGTCCACCAGCCCTTGTCGTAGATGCTTTGCGACAGTGCCGAGCCCAACGCGTATTCGACCTCGACGCCGGCGATGAACGCCGTCACCAGGTCCGCGCCGGCAGCCCCGGCGGACTCGCAAATGGCGAGGACGGCGGGTGCGACCACCGCCGACCCATGAACCACGCCCGCATAGCAGTTATCGTCGAAGTCGAGGGCATGCGCGGCGGTTGCGTTGGCAAAGGCGGCACCGGACGCGCTGAATCCGCCGGCCGTGCCGAGCACGGTCGACGCTCCTTGGGCATAGGTCGCGACGACGTGGTCGCGAACGAGTCGGCTGACCGACTCGTTCGCACCTCCGACGGCGACTCCGATCGTGTCCACTAGGCAGGCTCCGGCGATGGCTCGGACCGGCGGCGGGACCTGACCCGAATCGAGCCGCGCTACCCAGTTCGCCAACTGTTGCGCGATCGTCTCAGTGCCCATTCGATCCGTCAGTTCGTTTGCGAGCTTCCGGCCACAGCGTGCGATGGCCGTCGGCAATCAATTCGTCGTCAGGAACAGCACCGTGAGCCCTTCGACGCCGGCGTCTTGACGGCTTCGTCGTAACCCGCGTCGGCGTGCCGAAAGATCGCGAGTGCCGAATCGTTGCCGAAGAAGCCGATGATGGTCCTGTCCGTTTCCTCGGAGCCGTCACACACCAGGGCCAATCCGGCGTACTGCGAGTAGCCGATCCCGACGCCGCCAGCATGATGGATCGACACCCACGTCGCCCCAAGGGCGCCATTCAGCAGCGCGTTCAACATGGCACCGTCCCTAAATGGCATCCGGTCAGCCGATTGTCCGTTCTTTCACCCGGACCGTGGCGAGCGCGGCGTCCACCGCCGCAGCCAACCGGCGCACGATCTCGTCGATGTCCTCCGGTGTGGCCACGAAGGGCGGCGCGATCAGCACGTGGTCGCCGCTCTTGCCATCCACCGTTCCGCCCATCGGATACACCATCAGTCCTCGCGCCAGCGCTTCCGACATGATCCGCGCATGCAGACGCAATGCGGGGTCGAATGGGCGCTTCGATGGCTTGTCCTCGACCAGCTCGATCGCCATGAACAGGCCGCGCCCGCGGATGTCGCCGATGTGCGGATTGGCGTCGAAGCGCGCATGCAACTGCGCCGCCAGATGCGCACCGAGTGACTTCACCCCGTCGACCAGGTGGTCGCGCTGCAGCACCTTCTGCACGGCCAGCGCCGCCGCGCAGGCGACCGGATGCCCGAGATAGGTGTGGCCATGGTGGAAGAACCCGCTGCCCTTCTCCAGCGCGTCGACGATGCGCTCGTGCACCAGCACGCCCCCGATCGGCTGGTAACCGCCGCCCAGGCCTTTGGCGATCGCCATCAGATCGGGAACGATGCCCTCCTGCTCGACCGCGTGCAACGTGCCGGTGCGCCCCATGCCGCACATCACTTCATCGGCGATTAGCAGGATGCCGTGGCGGTCACAGAGCTCGCGAATGCGGCGGAAATAACCCGGGACCGGCGGCAGACAACCGGCGGTCGCGCCGCCGACCGTTTCGGCAACGAAGGCGATGACGTTGTCCGGGCCGAGTCGGTCGATCGCCTCCTCCAGTTCCGCCGCCAGTCGCGCACCGTAGACTTCGGACGATTCGTGGGCGCGGCGATCGCGGTATTCATAACACGGCGACACGTGAGTCACATCGATCAGCAGCGGCGCGAATTGTTGGCGTCGCCATTCGTTGCCGCCGACGGCGAGGGCGCCCAGCGTGTTGCCGTGATAACTCT
>JBDUCE010000046.1:0-9564 GCA_040003635.1 Betaproteobacteria bacterium | reverse complement strand
GGTTCGGCGCCACCGGCAGCGGGGAAACGCGCGGTGGATCGATCAGCCGGAAATCTGCGACCCCGGAGGCGGCCTCCATGTCGCCCGAAATTTCCGCGGACTCCCGCCGCGCGACCAGGTTCTCGTAGTTCTTCTTGTTGATTTCGTAGTCACGATTGAGCTGGGTGAACTCGGCCTCGATTTGCGGTGTCCGCTTGGCGGCTTCACGGAGCACGGCATATCGACTCTCGAATTCCGCCACGCGCGTGCGCAACGAGGCGACATTGGCTTCCGCTTCCGCCAACGAAACCTTGAGCTGCTGATAGACGGGATTGGCGTTGATAGTAGATTTCGCGGTTCGTTGCTCCGCCGGCTTTTGACGGGATGCGAGCTCGAGTCGGCGTTGCCCCTCGACCTCTTCGATCACGCGCTGGATGGCGACTATGTCGGGATGTTCATCGGTGTAACGCAGGCGCAGGGTATCCAGCTGGCGTTTCAGCGCTTCGATGCGACCGTCGACCTGGGGCAGGGCCGCGGCACCTGGAGTCACATCGACCTGATCGGGAAGAAACGCGGGCTCCTCGCCGCTCACCTGCCGCTTGAGCGCATCGCGGGAATTTTCGGCCTCGCGGAGTTCGAGCCGCGCCTGAGCGAGGACGGAGGAGACCTCCGAGATCTTCCCGAAGTAATCCTTGCCGTCGGCGCTGGCAAGGGCGATGTTTCGCAGCTTGAATTCCTTGAGGCGATTCTCGGCCTCTTCGAGCTTCCTCTCGTAGACCTTGATCTGGTCATCGATGAACTTCTTGGCCGAATCCGAATCCTTCCGCTTACCGCCGAGACTCGACTCCACGAAGATCGAAACGAGCGACTGCACCACCCGCTTCGCGTTGGCGGGCTCGACATCGCGATAAAACAGCGTGTAGAGATTGTCGCCTCCCGCCTTGCTGATCCCGAGCGTCTTCATGAGCTTGTCGACGAGTTGCTCCTGATCCTCCCGGGTCTTCACCCCCAGATCGAGATCCGCCATGCGTACCAGCTTCTCGACATTCGGCCGGCTGATGAGTGTCCGGCTAAGGATCGTGATTTGCTGCTCGACGTTGGGCTGGACGGCGATGCCCGACATCAGCGGCTTCAATACCGATTGGGTATCGACGTAGATGCGGGCGGACGCCTGAAATTGATCAGGCGTGCGCAGAATTACGACGGCCGCGGTGATGCCGACCAGCCATGCAACCGTAAGCCCGATCCAGCGCCGCTGCCACATGCCGCGCAACACGGAAACGCCTTGGCGAACCAGATCATCCATTGAACCGTTGTTTCCCTGCGTTTACCTGATATTCGAAGCGCGGAATCGATCGCGCAACAACGTTGGTCAGAACCAGCTTTGCGGGATGATCAGGACATCTCCCGGCTTCATCTCTACGTTCGCCGACACGTCGCCGCGCTTGATGAGGTCCTTGATGCGCACCGAATACTGCTTGTTGCCGTCCGCCGTGCGAAGAATGGTCGCGCGGTTGGCGTCGGCAAAGTCGGTGATCCCCCCGACCGCTATCATCACGTCGAGCAAAGTCATTTTCTGCTTGTAGGGCAAGGCCTGCGGCTTCGCGGCTTCCCCGATCACGCGAATCTGCTCGCCGTACGGGCCCACGAAGGCGGTGATCACTACGGTAACCACGGGCTCGCGAATGTACTTGCTGAGCGCCTTTTCGATGTCGCGCGCGAGGGTGGTGGGATCCTTGCCCTGCGCGGGCAAATCTTCGACCAGCGCGGTGGAAATCTTGCCATCGGGACGCACGGGAACCGAGCCCGAAAGTTCGGGATTGCGCCAGACGATGATGTTCACGGCATCCCCCGGCCCGATGAGATAGTTGTAATCGGGCGATGCCGCGCTCGCCGGCGCTGGCGGATACGGGGTTGCGCAGCCGAGAACCAAAAGCGCGGCAATCCCGGCCGGGATCAGCCGGATTCCGGCATGGAGCAATTTATCGATACCGTTACTCATGAACTTCTCCTCGGGCAGCGACGCGATGACAGAGCCGGCTGGAGTTGCCGAGCGCAAGCATAGCGTAAATTACTGAAACCGCGATGATATTTCGAACAGCAGGCGCGGTGTCCGCGGCCGTTGACGGTGCGTTTGCCGCCGTCGATGGCCCGGTCAAATTGTCGTGTGCAAATTGTGCTTGCGTGGCATCGCTCCGATGACGGCGGTGCGGAATCAAACATCGGTAAATACATGAATTTGCGTCATTCGATATGAAATACGGGCTCACCTGCAGTATTTCGGATCGATGGACTCCCTGGTTCGGCATGCGTGACGGACCGGCCGATGCCACTGGCCTGCCACCGTTGATTCACCACTGCCGGCGCGTTCACACTCCGCGTTGGAGGCAGCACCCTTCCTTTCGCGAAGTCCGACACTTTGAGCAATTGCCGTGCCGATCGTTCGAGCAGTGCGCCGGCGCGCACGAATCCGTAAACAGGTCGCTCGGCTTGCGGGAGACTCCGCCCCGCGGACCGGCCGGCGCGATTGGATAGCAGGCAATGGCGCGCCCGACAGGAGTCGAACCTGTGACCTTTGGCTTCGGAAACCAACACTCTATCCAACTGAGCTACGGGCGCCTGCCATGATTCTACCGTGCGGCTCGAACGAGCGTCCAGTTGGAGACGAGTGCCACGCTATAATGCAATGCCCTGGTTTCGTTCGCAGCGCAGGGGTCTATTTACGTCTATTTACCAGTCCCGCCGGCGCCACCGCCGCGCCTTCCTCCGGATCACCGACGACCATGAGCGACGAGCATTCTTCACCGATCAAAAACTGGAAACAGCTGGTGGTAGTGGTTTGCCTCGCGTTTCTGATTCCGATCATCCTGATTCTCATCGTCACCCAACTCGTGACCGGACACCTCAAGGGCTCGTCGCCCAACAACGCCGCCGTCTTGAGCCGGATCAAACCGGTGGGCGAGGTGGTGCTGGGCGAAGCGCGTGCCGCAAGTGGCGAACGCAACGCGTCAGCAAGTGCCGTGCAGGCGAGTGCGCCCGCGCCAGGCATTCCCGGCCCGGCGATGGTCGCCACCGCCGCTGCCGCGACCGCAACCAAATTCGCGGCCGCCGTTCCCGCCGGCAAACCCGATGGCAGAAAAGTTTATGACGCCGTGTGCATGGTGTGTCATGCCGCGGGCTTGGCCGGCGCACCCAAGTTCGGCGACAAGCCGGGCTGGGCGCCCCGCCTCCAGGCCGGAATCGAAGCGCTGCACAGTGCCGCGCTCAAAGGCAAAGGCGCGATGCCGCCCAAAGGTGGCAGCGCGAACCTGTCCGATGCCGAGGTCACGGCAGCCGTCGACTACATGGTGTCTGCCGCGAAGTGACACGCCGAAAATAGGCGCCAACGGCGCGGCCGGAAGAAGCGCACGCCGGTTTCAGTTACCGCTGACAAGCTCCAGGCGCTGCTCCTCGGCTTCTTCCTCGCCACGCGTTTCCTTGCGCTCGCGCGCGAGATGCGAAAGATAATCTGCCGTGATGTCCCCGGTCACGTATTTGCCGTCGAAGCACGAAGCCTCGAATTCGCCGAGGAGCGGATTGGTGGTGCGTACCGCGCGCTTCAGTGCCTCGAGCTCCTGGTAAATCAGGAGATCCGCGCCGATCTCGTTCGCGATCCCGGCCTCGGTGCGGCCGGTGGCCACCAGCTCGTGCTGGTTCGGCATGTCGATGCCGTAGACGTTGGGATAGCGCACCGGCGGGCTCGCCGAGGCGAAATAGACCTTTTTCGCGCCCGCCTCCCGCGCCATCTGCACGATCTCGCGCGAGGTGGTCCCGCGCACGATGGAATCGTCCACCAGCAGCACCACCTTGTCCTTGAACTCCATCCCGATGGGATTCAGTTTCTGGCGCACGCTTTTCTTGCGCATCGCCTGGCCGGGCATGATGAAGGTGCGCCCGATGTAACGGTTCTTGACGAAGCCTTCGCGATACTTGAGCCCGAGGGAGTTGGCGAGCTCCAGGGCGGACGGACGGCTGGAGTCGGGAATCGGTATCACCACGTCGACATCCTGCGCCTGCGGAATGCCGCGAATCTTGCGGGCCAGCTCGCCGCCCATGCACAGCCGCGATTCGTAGACCGACGCGCCATCGATCACCGAATCGGGCCGCGCCAGGTAAACGTATTCGAAGATGCACGGCATCAGCACCGCATTCTCGGCGCATGGCCGGGAATGGAAGCGGCCGGCAAGATCGACGAAGATCGCTTCGCCCGGCGCCACATCGCGCAGCACTTCGAAGCCCAGGGCCTCGAGCGCGACCGATTCGCTGGCGACGACATATTCGGTCCCGCCCATCGCCTCGTTGACCCCGATGATGAGCGGCCGGATGCCATAGGGATCGCGAAAGGCGAGCAATCCATAACCGGCGATCATCGCCACGATCGCGTAGGCGCCACGGGAGCGGCGATGGACGCCCGCAACGGCAGTGAAAATCGCATTGGCGTCGAGCCGCGAATGATGGGCAGCGCGCTCAAGCTCGAGCGCCAGCACGTTCAACAGCACTTCGGAATCGGAATTGGTGTTGACGTGACGGAAATCGAGCTGGAAAAGCTCGCGCTTCAGGGCATCGCTATTAGTGAGATTGCCGTTGTGGGCAAGGGTGATGCCGAACGGCGAGTTGACGTAGAACGGCTGCGATTCGAGATCGGAGGTGGCGGACCCGGCCGTGGGATAACGACAGTGGCCGATGCCCGCGTGGCCGGAGAGATCGCGCATGTTCCGGGTGCGGAACACGTCCCGCACGTAGCCGTTGCCTTTGTGCATGTGAAACATCGCGCCGTCCGCCGTGGCGATGCCTGCGGCGTCCTGCCCGCGGTGCTGCAGCAGCAGGAGCCCGTCGTACAACATCTGGTTGACCGGCGTATGACCGACGATCCCCACGATTCCACACATGTTCAGCCCTCCCGGGGTCCGGGCAATCCTGCGCGGGTGCCGCCGCGCGTTCCCGCCGGCGCGCCCGTCGAATAGTCGAGACGCCCCGCCCACGCCGACGGCAGCCAGTCACGAAATCCCAGTGCGACCGCCACCAGCGGCGCGGCAAGGGTCGCATTCTGCCACCAATCATTCCTGGGCAAGCTCGTCAGTCCGCACACCAGGATGCCGAGCAACACCAGGATCACGCCTCGCGCCAACCCGAACGCACCGCCAAGCAGGCGATCGACCGGTCCCAGGCCAACGGCGCGCACCCCCCGCGACAGGGTGACCGCGAGCAAGCCGCCCGCGACCAGCACGCCGATGAACACGACGGCAAAGGCGATGACCTGCATGATGGCAGGACTCCACTGGACTCCGGTGAAAACCCCCGCGAGATCTCCCGCGTAACGGAAGGCGAGGATCAGCGCCAGGATCCATGCCGCAAGCGCAACCACCTCACGAACGAGCCCCCTGACAAATGCCAGCAGGGCGGAAATCGTGACTACGGCGATCACGACAAGATCGAAAACCGTCATCCGAAGGCGGGGCGCGCCAAGAGCAGCCAATGGCTATCGCGCCGGCGCGACGATGCCGCTGTAGCCTTCGCCCTTCAGCTTTTCCCGCGCCGAGCCGGCCGCTTCCCGGCTGGCGTAGCCGCCCACCCGAACCCGAAACAGCGTACCCCGGCGGGTATGAATGGGCTCGGTGAAAGCCGCATACCCATTGCGTTTGAGCTTGGAGGCCAGCGCATTGGCGCCCTTGTCATCGGAAAAGGCCGCGAGCTGCACTACAAAGGCGTCGGCCGCGCCGTCTTTGCCGTTCGCGCGCTCGGCCGTTGGCGGCGGCGTCTTGGCGTCAGGCTTTCGTTCGACCCGCGTCTCCGGCTTGGGTTCGGCCTGATTTTCCGCCTTGGGCGCGGCCTTGGCGATGGTTGCGGCAGGGCTCGGCAGGCTTTGCTCCGCGTCCGGCGGGGTATTGCGTCCGGCAGCCGCGCTGGAAGTGGAGTCGGCGGCGGGTGCAGCCGCAATGGACGGCTGCGCGGCCGGCGCAGCGGGGGTGACGACCGCAGCCGATGGCCGCGCACCTTTGGCGGAGTCTGCCGTGCTCGCCTTGCTGTCCGTCCCAGGATTGGACAGGCGGTTCGTGAACTTTCCCTCGTCGATCGGCGGAATCTTCACTGCGACGTCCTCACCCAGCGGGCGCGGTTCCTTTTCGAGAAGCATCGGCAGGATGACTGCGGCGGCGAGCGCCAGCACGATCGCACCCACCAACCGGCGGCGCGCCTTGCGCTTCAACTCATCCACAGCGGGATCGACAGCGGTAGTTCGGGGAGCCATGGTCGGCGGAGGATCAGGCGCGGTGCGGCAGTGTTTCGAGCGCCGCGGCAATCGTCAGGAATGATCCGAAGGCCACGATTCTATCAGCTTCGGATGCGTACTCTCTCGCCCGTGCCAACGCCGCCGCAACCGATTCGCACGTCACGATGGCTTGCGCCGCGATGCCGGCCTGCAGCAGGCTTTGCCGCATTGCATCTGCGCTCGCCCCGCGGGGTCCCGGCAACGGCGCCACGTACCACCGGTCGATGCGCCCGCGCATCGCCTCGATCACTCCGGCGATGTCCTTGTCGCGCAACATGCCGACGACGGCGCTGGTGAGTGGATGAAAGCCCATGGTGCCGAGGGTGGCCGCCAAGGCGCGGGCGGCCTGGGGATTGTGAGCGACGTCGAGCACGACCGTCGGGCGGCCCGGCACGACCTGAAACCGGCCCTGCAACTCGGCCGTCGCAAGCCCTTCACGAATCGCACCGGCGTGCACCGGCAGGCGGGAGGCGAGGGCCTCCAGCGCCGCGATCGCGCACGCCGCGTTGGCCAATTGGTATTCGCCGCGCAACGCCGGCAGCGGCAGGCCGAAGCGCTCCCCGGCCGCGCTGAAATAGCGCCATTGGTTGCCTTGTACCGCGAATCCGAAATCCCGGCCAATGCGCTGCAGCCGCGCGCCGCGCGAGCGCGCTTCCTCGAAGAGCGACGCCGGGGGATTCGCATCGCCGCAGATGGCGGGTCGCCCCGGACGAAATATGCCTGCCTTCTCGCGTGCAACCGCGGCGCGGTCAGGGCCCAGGTACTCGACATGATCGATGTCGATGGCCGTCAGCACGGCCACATCGGCATCGACGACGTTGACGGCATCGAGCCGGCCGCCCAACCCGACCTCCAGCACCACCACATCCAGTGCCGCCTCCATGAACAAAATGAAGGCCGCCAGGGTCCCGAACTCGAAATAGGTCAGTGCTATTTCCGGCATGCCGGCCGCGGTCCGTGTGTCTTCCACCGCGTTGAACGCCGCAATCAACGCGTCGTCGGATGCATCCTTGCCGCCGACCCGAACGCGCTCGTTGTAGCGCAGCAGATGAGGCGAGGTATAAACACCGGTGCGATAACCCGCGCTGCGCAGCATCGCGTCGAGCAGGGCGCAGGTCGACCCCTTCCCGTTGGTGCCGGTGACGGCAAGCACGGGGCAATCGAAACGCACGGCCAGGCGCCCGAGCACCTCGTGCACCCGGTCAAGACCGAGCGCAATCGGATTCGGATGCAGCGTCTCGAGGTAGGCGAGCCATTCTTCGAGCGTCTGCGGACGACTCATCGGTTCAGCCGGGAGGTGCGCTCTGGCGGGTGAGCTGGGCGAGAATCTGCGCGATCTCGGCACGCAGCTGGCGCCGGTCGACGATCATGTCGATGGCGCCTTTTTCCAGCAGGAATTCGGCGCGCTGGAAACCCTCGGGCAACTTTTCCCGGACCGTCTGCTCGATGACGCGCGGCCCCGCAAATCCGATCAGCGCGCCCGGCTCGGCGATGACAACGTCGGCCACGAAGGCAAACGACGCCGAAACACCGCCCATCGTCGGATCGGTCAGGATGGAGATGAATGGCAGGCGTGCGCGGGTAAGCTCCTGCAGCACCGCCGTGGTCTTGGCCATCTGGAAGAGCGAGCTAACGCCTTCCTGCATGCGGGCGCCGCCCGAAGCGGCAACACACACAAACGGCAAGCGGTTCTCGAATGCGACCCGCACGCCGCGCACGAAGCGCTCGCCGACCACCGAGCCCATCGAGCCGCCCATGAACTCGAATTCGAACGCGGCCAGCACCAGTGGCACGCTGTTGATGCTGCCCTGCATGACCACCAGGGAGTCAGTCTCGCCGGTGTCTTCCAGCGCCGCGGCCAGCCGGTCCGGGTATTTCCTGGTGTCCTTGAATTTGAGGCTGTCGACCGGCAGCACTTCCGAGCCGATCTCGAAGCGGCCTTCCGGGTCGAGCAGCTGATCGATGCGCTGGCGTGCCGGCACGCGCTGGTGGTGCGCACACTTGGGACAGACCTCCAGATTGTTCTCGAGATCGGTGCGATACAGCACCGCCTCGCACGACGGGCACTTGACCCAGAGGCCCTCCGGCACTGCGTTTTTTTTAACCCCCGGCGTGCTCTTGATCCGCGGCGGCAGAAGTTTTTGCAACCAGCTCATCGTGTCCTCCACGTGTAACGGGCTGTCGCCGGGAGCGATCCGCAGCTTCATGCCGCTTGCTTGCCTGTGGCATCGAGCGCCGCGCGAATCCCTGCGAGCCAGGTCCCGGCGCGCTCGGCGGCAGCGTCGGGCGGGCCCGTCTCGATCTCCTGGATGATCCGGCTGCCGATCACTACGGCGTCGGCGTGGGCCGCGATCGCCTGTGCGCTGGCCGCATCGCGAATCCCGAACCCCACGCCAACCGGAAGCGCGATGCTGCGTCGTATCTCGGTGATATGGCGCACGACGTCGGCGGTATCGAGATGCCCGGCACCGGTCACACCCTTCAACGAAACGTAATAAACGTAACCACGGGCCAGTGCGGCGATCATCGACAGCCGGGCGGGGGGGGTGGTGGGCGCCACCATAAAAATGGGCGCGAGCTGATGCAACTGCAGCAATGCCGCGAACTCTGCCGCTTCCTCGGGCGGGTAATCCACGACCAGCACGCCATCCACTCCGGCGGATCGCGCCCGCTCCGCGAATGCGGCCAATCCCATCGCCTCGATCGGATTGGCATAGCCCATGAGCACCACCGGCGTATGCGTATCCCGTTCGCGGAAATCGGCGACGAGCTGCAGCACATCCTTCAATCCCACGCCCTGCGCGAGGGCGCGTTCCGAGGCACGCTGGACGACCGGGCCATCCGCCATCGGATCGGAAAACGGCACGCCGAGCTCGACCACGTCGGCGCCGGCCTCGACCAGCCTGTGCATGATGGCCAGCGTTTCGGCCAAGCCAGGGTCGCCGCCTGTCACGTAGGGAATGAGCGCGGTTCGACCGATGGCGCGCAAACGGGTGAACGTCGCGTCGATGCGATTCATTGCGTGCGCGTTGCCGGCTCGCCCCCGGGGCGGGCCTGGAACGCAAGACCAGAACGTTGCGCGACGGTGTCCATGTCCTTGTCCCCGCGCCCGGACAGATTGACCAACAGAATCCGGTCACGCGGCATGGTCGCCGCAAGTTTCGCGGCATGGGCGAGCGCGTGCGCGGACTCGAGCGCCGGAATGATGCCTTCGATGCGGCAGCATTGGTGAAAGGCCGCGAGTGCCTCGTCATCGGTGATCGTGACGTATTCCGCCC
>JBDUCE010000045.1:0-9606 GCA_040003635.1 Betaproteobacteria bacterium | reverse complement strand
GCCTCGATCAGCGTAAGGCCGTCGCGGTCGATGATGAAGTCGTCACCGGCGCGCAACACGACGTCGCGGGTGTCGTGCTGCAAAGTAATCCACAGCGTGCCTTGGGTTACATGCAGCCGGGCGCCGCGGGCGCTATCGAGCCGGATCAACTCATCCGCGGCCAGGTTCCACACTGAGGGGTTCGTTCTGGCGATCATGATGCGACCTCCTGTTCATGCGTACAATGCATCCAGAGAACCTCGATGAAACGCTCCTGCATCTCCGGATGATAGGATTCCCCGCACATCACCAAGGGGAATGAACCCATTCTGACGACAGAAGCGGTCGTGCTCAAACGGTCTTTACGAATCCCATGCATGAGGTGAAAGCATGCAAAGCGTGCTGCGGAAGTTGCCGTCACTGGATTTTCTGAAGGGCTTCGAGGCGGCCGGACGACTGTTGAGCTTCACCCGCGCAGGAGACGAGCTCTTTCTTACCCAGTCGGCGCTTTCGCGGCAGGTGCAAGCGCTCGAGGAGGGCCTGGGCGTGAAGTTATTCGTGCGCAAGCATCGCGCGCTGGTGTTGACGCCGACCGGTGCGCAGTTTCACCGCGACGTAGTGGACGTGCTGAGGATGATCGCCCTCGCCGCCGAGGCGGCACGTGGCGCGGTGCGCTCCCCGGGACTGCGGCTGTCGACGTCGGTCTCGTTCGCCTCGCTCTGGATCATTCCGCGGCTTTCGGGGTTTCGCGCGCGCCAACCCGACGTCGAGGTTTACGTTTCAGCGGATGACCGCGTGGTGGATCTCACCCGGGGTGAGGTGGATGTCGCGGTGCGTTACCTGCACGAATCGCGCGCTCCCGAGGGATCGGTGCGCCTTTTCGGCGAACGCATGCTACCGGTGGCAAGCCCGAAGCTTTTGCGGCGCCCGGGGGTGACGCTCTCGCGCCCGTCCGATCTGGCGCGGCATGTGCTGCTGCACCTCGCAGATCCAGAGGCCCGCATGCCATGGCTCGATTGGCGCGCGTGGCTGGCCGCGAACGGCCAGGCCGCGCTCAAGCCCGCGGGCTCACTGCGCTTTACGCTTTACGATCAGGTGATTCAGGCCGCCGTGGGCGGACAGGGCGTGGCACTCGGCCGGATTCCGCTGGTGGCGGAGCACCTGCGCGACGGGCGGCTGGTGGCGCCGTTTCCCAAACGCTACGACTCCGCGCGCGGCTATTTCGTCATTGCCGCACCGCATGCCGCGGAACGTGCCGATGTCGCAGCGTTCATCGCGTGGCTGGGCGAGGAAGCACACCGGGAGGCCAGTCGAACGCCCGCGTGATCGAAGACCGCTGCAGATCATGCTTCAGTCTGGAGACCCTTCGGCGCACGGATGATGCAAGCGCACCCAGCGTCGCCATCATGCCGTGGCGAGAGCGGCGCCATTGGGCAAAAAAAGGGGGTCGAACCGCAGTTCGACCCCCATGCTGCCCATCGAACGCCACTCAACTGCAACGTGGCGCTTCGACGAACGACAACTACTTCAGGCTGGCGCCCGTGGAATACGATGCCCAACCGCTCTTGAACTCCGTGGCATCGATCTTGCCGTCATGATTCTTGTCGGCGGCCTGGAAGTTGAAGTCCTTGAGGTGTGACACATCCTGGGCCGTCAGATATCCACGGTGGCCCGCGTCGAGCTTGGTCCAGGCGGCGTCTGCCGTTTCACTGCGAGTCGGCATGGCCATCTTGTCCTGGCTGGACTTGGACATTGCGCCCGTTGCCGAAGCGCCGCCCATCGGCGTGGCGGCTTCCTTGGACGAGTCGGTCTTGGAGGGCGTGCCCATGGGCGCGCTTCTCTCGTCGACCTTCACGTCGGACTGCTTGGAAGGCGCAACGGTGCTCGGCGACATGGTCGTAGTCTGGGCCATGGCGCCGGTGGCGCCGAGAAAACCGGCTACGGCAACGGCGAGTGCTGTCTTGACGGGAAATGTATTCATGGTGTTTCTCCTTGAGTTGGCTGCCGACGCAAGAGGGGGAACCCCCTATCACCTTCGACCGGACGCCTCGAATGGTCGCTGGTAGGGCAGAGGCAGGTTCGTTACTTGCGGCGTCCAGGTGCAACGATAGCTTTGTGGGCTACGGACTATCATCGGGTGATGCCGCGGATCGTTGTAGGAGGGCTCGTACTTCGGTGTGGGCGAGATCGCGCGTTTGCCGATCCTTAAGACACGGGTCGCGTTTGAAGCAGCATTATTTGCCGATTGGTGAAACTCCCCGTCGGGTGGAGGGTCATTTTTTCGCCAACCTGCCGGCATTTGCGCGACGCAGGTGCCAGACGTAAACCCGGGACCCGCGGTGCAGCTCACCGATGACCATCGACCACGGCGCGCAGCAGCCGGCTCGGCGGAATAACGGGCTCGACGCTCCTGTTTGCCTGCGCACACGACGGCGTTTTCACGAGGAGATCATCATGCGATGGCTCTTGCAGTGCCTCGCGGCTACCGCCTTTGCCTTCGGCGCATCCGTCGCAGAAGCTTCATTTCACCAGTTTCGCATCGAGCAGCTATTCTCCAATGCCGATGGCAGCGTGCAATTCGTGGTGATGCACGAGGCATTCGGCGGCAATGGCGAAAATTTCTGGGCCGGGCAGCAACTGCGCGTCACCGACAACCGGGGCCTTTCGCAAGCGATAACGTTCACTACCAATCTGCCCTCCTCGAACACCGCCAACCGGCGGGTCCTGATAGCCACTCCTGGATTCGCAGCCCTTGGCATCGTCACGCCCGACTACACGATTCCAGCGCGGTTTTTGCCCACCGACGGCGGTACGCTCGATTACGCCGCCGGCGTGCACCGGATCACCTTTGCGGCCCTGCCCGCCGACGGCGTGACGGCGCTGTTGGCGTCGGGCATGAGCGTTGCCAATGTAGCCACCAACTTTGCCGGCGTCTCGGGCAGTGTCGCGCCCGCAGCGGGAATCGCGACGGTCGTCGAGTTCTACAATGCCGCGCTCGACCACTATTTCATCACCCACATCGCACCGGAGATCGCCACGCTCGACGCCGGCGTGACGATCAAGGGATGGGCGCGCACCGGCCAGTCGTTCAATGTATTCACGACCGCGAGCGGTACGTCCGCCGTGTGCCGTTTTTATATTCCGCCGGACAAGGGCAATTCGCATTTCTATGGCCGCGGCAGCGCCGAGTGCGATGCAACGGGCAAGAGCAATCCTTCGTTCATCAACGAGGATCCGCAATTCTTTTATGTCGTACTGCCGACGCTGGGGGTGTGTCCGGCCGCCACGACGCCGGTGTATCGCGTCTTCAGCAATCGAGCCGACGCCAATCACCGCTACATGATCGACCGCACGATCCGCGACCAGATGGCCAGTGTGCAGGGGTGGCTGCCCGAAGGCGACGGCCCGGATCTCGTCGTGATGTGCGGGCCCGCTACACCCGCATCCGTCGCCGATCCGGCGCCATCACCGCCTGATCCTCCGCCGCCGCCGTACCCGGGCTATACCGGGTAGTTGGGCGGTTCCGCCGCCGAACGCCGCGGTGGTGATCAAATTTGCACTTGATCCAGGCGCCAATGTGCAGTCTCATATAGGGTTCCGGAGCGGGGCGTTCCGGGATGCCGATGCAGCGATCCGGCAATGGCTGCCGGGGTCGCGAGTCGCAAAGCCAGGCAAGCGCCAAGGCCGGCTTGTCCGAATCGGCGGGCCTGCACCACCCACCGGGCGGCGGATTCGCGCTGCCCCACAATGCAATGGAGGTCGGAAATGGCGATACGCATAGGTGACGAGGCGCCGGATTTCACGGCGGATACCACGGAAGGCAAAATCCGATTTCACGAATGGATCGGAGACAAATGGGCCATTCTTTTTTCGCACCCCAAGGATTTCACGCCGGTCTGCACGACCGAGCTCGGGTACATGGCCCGGCTCAAGCCGGAGTTCGACAAGCGCAACACCAAGGTCATCGGGTTAAGCGTGGATCCGGTCAGCGACCACCGCAATTGGGTCAAGGACATCCAGGAGACGCAAGGCTATGCGGTCAACTATCCGATGATCGGCGACGATGACCTGGCGGTCGCCAAGGCGTACGACATGATTCATCCCAATGCCAGCGGCGGCAAACGCACGGCGGTCGACAATGCGACGGTCCGCTCGGTGTTCATCATCGGTCCGGACAAGAAAGTGAAGGCGATGCTCGTCTATCCGATGAGCGCCGGCCGCAACTTCGACGAGGTGCTGCGTCTTCTGGACGCCATTCAACTCAACGCGAAGCATACGGTCGCGACGCCGGTCAACTGGAAGGTTGGCGAGGATGTGATCATCCCGACCTCCGTTTCCGACGAAGATGCCAAGAAGAAATATCCGCAAGGCTTCAAGACCCACAAGCCGTATCTGCGGACGGTCGCACAGCCCAAGTAGAGCTTTCGCTCTCCGGAGAAGGGCGCCGCGCGGCGCCCTTTTTCATGAGGTTGCGCATACCGCACCCGTCGCGCCAGCGCAATGCCACGGCGCTTTGCACCATCCCTGACGTCTCCCAACCCTTGCTGATCTCGGCGCCAGCATTACCCGCCACTGATGTTTTCGTCAGGGTTTCCAAGTGTCGCCAGCGTCGAGAGACCGCGCGCCTCTTCGAACCTGCCAACGCTGACAGTTCGGCGATTGCGTGCGTCACGGTTAGCATGAGTTGCGTCGAGACAAAGAGCGCAACGCGTGATGCCGGTGCTGCACGCGCGCACTCCGCAAGACGGGCGATCGCGTGGCATGGCTTCGGGAACGCGATTGTGCATTGACATGTTGCCGCAGGGGAGACGTCATGTTCGGCCGGATCCTGGGTGCCAGTTTGCTGGCATTGGTATGTTTGGTGCGCTCATGCGATGCCGGTGCAACCGCAACTGCCACTGCAACGGTCAGCGATCCGGATCGCACCGCGGAGATTCTCGATCGGTCCGGCAGGCTTCCACTCGCATTCGAGGAAAATCGCGGCCAGCATGACTCGCGCGCGAGGTTCGTGGCCCACGGCGGTGCCTATCGCGCATTCTTCACCGACCAGGGCGTCGATCTCGTGCTCGGCAGAAGCGCGGCAAAGCGGGCATCCGTTGTCCGCATGCGGCTGGCGTTCCCGCAGGCAGGCGCGATTCCGAGCGGACATGATCCGCTGCCTGGCCGAACTCACTACCTGATCGAAAGCGACGCCGCTCGCCATGTAAGGGACGTCGTCAACTACGCCGGGGTGGATTACCTCTCGCCGGAAGCCGGGGTGGATCTTCGTTTCTACGGCTCGCGCGACGAGCTCGAGTTCGACGTGATTGTTGCGCCCGGAGTCGATCCCCGAAAAGTCAGGCTCGCGATGCAAGGCGCGCAGGCACTGCGCTTGTCGCATGAGGGCAGTCTCATCGTGCGCACGGCATCGGGGGACATGTCATTTCGCAAGCCGGTCGCGTATCAGGAGATCGACGGCGCGAGACGCTTCGTCGATGCGAGCTACCAGCTTGCGCGCAACGACCAGGTCGGATTTCGAGTCGGGCAATTCGACCCTGCCTATCCGCTCGTCATCGATCCGGTGTTGTCCGCGTCCACCAATCTTTGGGGAACCGTCGGTGGCGTCGCCCTCGATGCCGCCAAGAACATCTATGTCACAGGCACGATCTGGACGACCGACCTTCCCGTGGCCGGTGGTTATCAGACCCAGCTCGCGGGTTCCTATGACGCCTATGTCATCAAACTCAATCCCACGGGCACCGGCGTCATCTACACCACCTATCTGGGCGCGCGCCGGGCGACCAGCGGAGGCGTGGGCATAGGCGTCGACGCAGCCGGCAGCGCCTATCTCACCGGAACCACCACGTCGACCTCGTTTCCCATCACCTCGGGCGCCTATCGGTCCAGCGGGTCGACCTTCGTCACCAAGCTCAATGCGGCGGGCAACGCGCTGGCCTATTCAACGTATGTCACTGCTCCGGTGGCGTCGCTTGCCGTCGACGGCGCCGGCAACGTCTATATGACCGGAACTGCCACGGCCCTTGTCACCACGGCTGGCGCTTTTCAGCCCACCAAGGCAGGCACTTCCGCGCCATATGTGGCCAAGCTCGCACCGACGGGTACCGCGATGATGTACGCGACGTACCTGGGAGGCAGCGCGAACGACGAAGGAAAGGGCATCGCCATCGACGGTAGCGGAAACGCTTATGTCGTCGGCACCGCGCGATCCGTCAACTTTCCGCTCCAGAACCCGTTCCGGGCGGGATTGGGAGGCAGCAGTGACGCGTTCGTCGCGAAACTGAACGCATCCGGAAGCGCGCTCGTGTACGCGACGTATCTCGGCGGCTCGGCCGATGAGCGCGGGCTTGGCATCGCGGTCGACGCGACCGGACAGGCCTACGTGACCGGGTGGACCACATCGTTCGACTTTCCGGTAACGCCGGGCGTCTTTCAACGAACCAGGGGGTCCCGTGATTCCGGCTTCTCCATCGCATTCGTGGCGAAGCTCAACAGTGCCGGCAACGCTTTGTCATACGCCTCGTACCTGGGCGGCGATTGGTGCCTGACCACGGGGGTCTTTTCCTGCTTTGCGTTTTTGGGTCCGGACGAAGGCATCGACGTGGGGACGTCCATTGCCGTCGATGCGGCCGGATTCGCCTACATCGGTGGCTATACATCATCGGTCGATCTGCGACAGGTCGATCCGCTTGCGCCCATCCGTCTGGACGGCGATCAGATGCATATGCCTCTGGTCGCGAGGGTCACACCCAACGGGAGTGAGCTCGTGTATGCCTCCGCGCTGGGGCCGAACGCGCAGGACGCGAAAGTCACGCAAATCATCGCCGACGGGACTGGCGGCGCCGTCGCGATCGGTAACGTGAGCGGGCTCTTTTTTCCACTCACCGGAAGCCCGGTCCTGGGGTCCGGTACCGGTTTCGTGTTCAAGCTCGGGCTCGGGGCCTACCCGACCACGATCAAATCGTCGGCCAACCCTGCCGGCCCCGCGCAATCCATTGCGCTTACAGCCAGCGTGCTGAACCCGGCACCCGGCGCAGTGGTGACCTTCAAGGACGGCACGACAACCCTCGGCGCCGTGGGTGCGGCCGGCGGAACGGCGACGTTGAACGTAACGCTCCCCGCCGGCGTGCACCGCGTGACTGCGACCAACAGCATCGATGGCAAGGTTTCGCCACCTTATTTCCAGATCGTGCGCGGCCAGTAGCGCGCGATGAAAGCCGTGCCGGTGGAAGCGATCTGCCAAGCGATTCGACCAACAACACGGCGAGCCAACGCCTGGGGAGCGCTCATGTTTGCGATTGTCCGCAGGGCCGTGGCGCTGGCGCTGCTGCTCGCCTTCGCCAATGTCTGGGCAGCGCCGAACAAGGCGCCGACGGTGTCGATTACTGCGCCCGCAAACGGTGCCGTCTTTTCGGCGCCGGCCAATATCACGATCAATGCCAACGCCTCGGATCAAAACGGTACCGTTACCAAGGTCGACTTTTACGCGGGCGCGATGCTGCTCGCCACCCGGACGACCGCGCCCTACAGCGTCACCTGGAGCAATGTAACGGCCGGCACCTACACATTGACGGCCCAGGCGACCGACAATCTCGGTGCGACAAAGACGTCGACGGCGGTTTCGATCACCGTCACCGGCCCCAAAGTGGTTATCGCAAGTCCGCCCAGTGGCGCGACGGTCTATGGCGGCAGTGTCACCCTCGACGGTACCTTTGCCGGCGATGCCAACACCACGGTGCTGGTCGACAACGGCAATACGTCCCGGCTGGCAACGATCAATGGCAATGCGTTCTCCGCGACCCTGCCGATCTATCCCGGCGCGAACACGCTGCGTGTGGTCGTGGCGAGGCGCGACAAGTCCTCCGATCAGGTCAGCGTCGTCGTCACCGGCAACGGCAATCCCCTCCTGGTCTTCGTGACGCCCACGACCACGGTATTCGACGCACCTGCCGACATCGTCCTGGGTATCGACGCCGTGAGTCCGGCGGGGACCATCGGCAAAGTCGATTTCTATGGCAATGGCACGTTGCTGGGCGGAGCGACTACGCCGCCGTATCGATATGCCTGGTCGAATGTCCTCGCGGGGAATTATTCGATAAGCGCCATCGCGACCGACAACAATGGCGTCACCGGAACCCTGTCGCTGCCCATCACCGTCAACGGACCGAACGTGCTTCCGGCGGTCACGCTTACCTCGCCGGCACCGGGCGCAGTGTTCACCGCACCTGCCAACGTTCCGCTCGCGGCAAGCGCCAGCGATTCGGATGGCATCAGCCTGGTCGAGTTCCTGAAGGATGGCACGGTCGTCGGATCGACCAATGTTGCTCCGTACGCGATGACCCTTGGCAGCGTTGCAATGGGCACTTATGCGATCGCGGCGCGCGCAACCGATAACCGATTGGGCATCACCTTGTCATCGCCGGTCAATGTAACGGTGTTGCCGCCCAACATTCCGCCGACGGTTTCACTGACGAGCCCCGCGCCGGGCGCGACCTTTGGAGCCCCCGCCGCCATTTCGATCGCGGCGAGCGCCGGCGACACTGATGGCACGGTGGCCAAGGTCGAGTTCTACCAAGGCGCATCATTGATCGGAACAGTGACGACACCGCCGTACACGTTGACCTGGAGCAACGTAGCCGTGGGCAGCTATTCGCTCACCGCGAAGGCCACCGACAATCTGGGCGCGACAGTCACCTCCGCCGCGGTGAGCGTAACCGTCAATGCGAACGCGCGGCCGGCGGTCAGCCTGACGGCGCCAGTGAGTGGATCGACTTACTTCGCTCCGGCCACGATCAATCTGGCCGCGACGGCGAGCGACAGCGATGGCAGCGTGGCGCGCGTTGATTTCTACCAGGGAAGCACGCTGCTGGGTACGTTGACTTCCGCGCCGTACGCGTACGTCTGGGACAATGTTGCCGGAGGCAGCTATTCCATTACCGCGGTCGCGACCGACAACCTGGGGGCAACGACCACTTCCGCGGCCCGGGTGGTAACGGTCAACGGCAACGTGGCAGTCAGCGTCGCACCGGGCATCGATGGGGCGTCGATCGCCGACGACAGCTTCCTGTTCACCGGCACCATGATGGCACCTCCCAATTCCGGCATAACGGTCAACGGCCAGTTGGCGCAGATCGATGCCAACGGCAATTTCTATGTGAACGGCTTGTCGCTCAACCCCGGATCGAACGCCATCGTGGTGACGGTCAATGCGCAGGACGGCCAGACCGCCACCCAAACCGTCAACGTCACCAGCACCGGCGCCGCCGCTTTCACGGTGGCTGCGTCACCGACCGACGGACTGGCACCTTTGCCTGTGACGTTCACCATGACCAACCGCGGCAATGTGCCGTTCCAGAGCGTGGAATTCGACTTCGACAATAGCGGTTCGGTCGACTTCTCCGCGCCGGCGGCGAGCTTCACCAATGGCGTGTTTGTCCTCGGTGCGACTTACCCGGCCGGAAAGTGGACCACCATCGTTCGTATCCGGGACAGCAACAACACCATCATTTACAGTGCCACGAAGGTCATCACTGCGCTGCCTCCGCTGCAACTGGAGTCCAGAATGCGAGCTGTGTATACCAACATGCTCGATCGGCTGCGGGCAGGCAACATCAGCGGCGCACTGACGGC
>JBDUCE010000044.1:0-9615 GCA_040003635.1 Betaproteobacteria bacterium | reverse complement strand
TGGCGAAGATCCCCAGTGCCGGAATGAATACGAGGGCGGCGCCGGCATAGACGCCGGGCAGCGAAAGCGGGAACGTGATCCGCCAGAAGCGCTGCCAGGCGTTGGCGCCCAGATCGCGTGCGGCATCGAGCAGCGCCGGGTCGTGTTTCTCCAGGTTGGCGTATAGCGGCAGCACCATGAACGGCAGGTGGACGTAGACGAGGCAGACCAGCACCGCGAACGAAGAAAATAGCAGGGCGACGGGCTCCGCTCCGAAGGACGCCAGCAGGGCATTGACCGTGCGTGCGAGCGCCGCCTGTGGTCCGAGGATGATCATCCACGCATAAATGCGGATCAGGAAGTTGCTCCAGAACGGCAGGATGACGAGGAGCAGCAGCAGGTTGCGATGGCGCTTCGGGCTTTGCGCGACCAGTGCCGCGAGCGGATAGGCCATTGCCAGGCAGATAAGCGTGGTCAGCGCAGCGTACCCCACCGACTTGACGAACACCTGCGCATACACCGGCTCGGTAGCGAGCCGGGTGTAACTTTCGAGGTTGACGTCAAGCTGTCCCGAGGCGTCGACGAGCGGCGCAAGACCGCCGAACTCTCCAGGCGTGCGGAAGGACGCCAGCACCATGATCAATGCCGGCACCGCAAAAAACAGCACCAGGTAGACCAGGGGCGGGCCGCCCACCAGCCATCTTCCGGCGCGGACGGCACGCTCGCGAGAGGTCATTCGGAATCGCCGTCCATTGCCGCGGGGCAGCGATCCCGGTCCCCGCGAGGGTCAGACCCCAATGACATGTCCGGCATCGATCGGCCAGGCGATCTCGACCGCATCGCCAACCTCGAAGAACTTGGTTCGACCCGCGGCTGAGTTGGCAAGGAGGGCCTCGATCTTGCGCCCCCGCGGGGTGGTGAGCACGTAAACCGTTACGTCCCCCATGTACAGAAGATCGCTGACGGTACCGCCGAAGCGGTTCTCTTCGGGCGCCGGCGGGAGGCTCGCGCCGAGTCGAATCTTTTCCGGGCGCAGTGCAATCGCCCCCGCCGTCCCCGCGGGAAAGGACCCCGGCGCAGCGGCGCGCACCTGCCCGAGATCGGGTACGTCGAGCACGAGGGAGCCTTCCGTGCTGGCCACGGCGCTTCCCTCGAGCAGGTTGCAGGTGCCGATGAAGTCGGCCACAAAGCGGGTCTTGGGCGCGCTGTAGATCCTGGACGGCTCGTCCAGTTGCTCGATATGGCCCTGGTTCATCACCGCAATGCGCTGCGACAGCGTGAGCGCCTCGGTCTGGTCATGCGTGACATAAATGAAGGTGATGCCCACGTCTTTCTGCAAGTGGATGAGCTCGATCTGCATCTCTTCGCGGAGCTTCGCGTCGAGTGCTGCGAGCGGCTCATCGAGCAGCAGAACGGTGGGATGCGTCACCAGTGCCCGGGCAATCGCGACGCGCTGTTTCTGTCCGCCCGAAAGCTCGTGCGGGTAGCGCCGCCCTAAGCCGGTGAGACGGACTTTTGCCAGCGCGGCGGCGACATTGGCGGGGATATCGCGGGCGCGCGTGCGGGCCATCTGCAGGGGAAAGGCGACGTTGCCCTCGACACTCATGTGCGGGAACAGGGCATAGCTTTGGAAGACGGTGCGCACCGGGCGCGCTTCCGGTGGGCGCTGGGCAAGGTCCAGCCCGTCGAGCAGGATCGCTCCGGCATCGGGCAAGTCGAAGCCGGCGATCATCCGGAGCAAGGTGGTCTTGCCGCATCCCGAGGGACCCAGGAGGGTAAAGAATTCGCCCGCCTCGACGTTAAAACTAACGTCGTCGACCGCAACGAAATCGCCGAACCGGCGGGTGGCGTTCCTGACTTCGAGAAGCGCCATCAGCGGCAAATCCTCGGCGGGGGGAATTGGTGCGGAGCGATTGTAGCGGAATTCGACAGCGTCGCTTACTGCCGCGAGAGCACCGCAAGCGGCAAAAATTGCATGCGCAGGTCCCGCGCGGTAGTTGTTGCAGTGGCGCGGCCGCATACGAGGCGTCCGGCATGATTTCTGTAGTCGGCAAGGATGCTTTCCGGCCCAACCCATAGTAAAGTTGACCAATGTCCATTCCCTCCCACCCCCCAGGCCTCCTGGACCAGTTGCGTGTTCAATCCGACTCCTTGCGCGCCAAGGACGGCGGTGCGCACCAGCCGGCCGAGGATGCCATGCGGGAGATCGATCGCGAGCTATGGAAGGCTTTCCGGTGGCTCGAGGAAGCCATGCATCACCTCGAGGTGATCCAGCCGCGGGTCGAGCATTCCTTCTCCCTGCCCGGGGTGCTGACCATCAAATCGCCACGATACGAGCGCGGATTCACCTCGTATCGCCGTCGCGCCGTGGCCGGAATGGAGTTGCTGCAGCACGTCGAGATGTTTTATCGCCTCACCACCGACAGTCCCGTGATCGTCAAGGTGCAACCCGGCGTGGCCACCAGCATCGAAGAGCGCCTGCGGGCCGCGCAGTTGCAGTTTCGCTACAACACCGAGCAGGACGAGGCACGGGTGGTACGCTACGGCGTGTTCACGGTCACCCCGGCCATCACCGCTTGCGTGCGCCTGGTGCCCGACTATGGCCGACAGCGGATCGAGGTGACGTTGCGCAACATCGACCGATTTGAGTCGGTCATCCTCGACTTCGCCGGCGATGCGCTGGATGAGCCCGCGCTCGAAGATCTCCTGCGCTTCATTCTGGGCGAGAACAACCAGTTCCTCCGCCGCGCGCCGCTCGCGGGCATGGGTGCCCAGCGGCACGACGCTGTCCTTGCCAACGCGGCCAAGCGGGCCTCCGGCCACAAAGCAGCGTAGGGACCCCGCAGCCGCAGGACCGGGAAGCCCGCCGGCCGGCGCTACAGCGTCTGCGCAGCGAGCAGGACGAGTATCCCGGACAGCAGCACCGCAATCGCCCCGAGCAGCCAGTTGCGCTGGCGTTGCGCGCGGACAAGCTCACGCTCGCGTGCGTCCCGTTGGCCTGGAACCTCGAGCAATCGCTGGTGGATGAGGCGAGGCAGTTCCGGCAGGGCGCTGACGAGATACGGCGCCTCGGCCAGGAAGCGCCGCTGCAGTCCCTTCCAGCCCATCTGGTCACGCATCCATCGCTCGAGGAATGGCTTGGCCGTCACCCAGAGATCGAGGTCGGGATCGAGGTGCCGGCCGAGTCCTTCGATGTTGATGAGCGTCTTTTGCAGCAACACGAGCTGCGGCTGGATCTCGACATTGAAGCGGCGCGATGCGCGAAATAACTGCATCAACAGCTTGCCCAGCGAGATGTACTTGAGCGGCTGGTCGAAGATCGGCTCGCACACCACCCGGATTTCCGCCTCGAGCTCGTCGATGCGCGTGTCCGCCGGCACCCACCCGGATTCTACGTGCGCGGTGGCCACCCGGTGGTAGTCGCGCCGGAAAAATGCCAGAAAATTCTGCGCGAGATAGCTTTGGTCGCGCGAGGAGAGCGTGCCCACGATGCCAAAATCCAGCGCGACATATTTGCCGTGGTTCGGCGCCTCCACCGCGACAAAGATGTTGCCGGGATGCATATCGGCATGAAAGAACGCGTCGCGGAACACCTGCGTGAAAAAAAGCTCGACGCCGGCGCGCGCAAGGCGCTTCAGATCGATGCCGGCCTCGAGCAGACGATCGAGCTGCGCAATCGGGATGCCTGCCATCCGCTCCATGACCATGACTTCCGGAGTGCACCAGTCCCAGTAGACATCCGGGACCTGCAGCAGCGGCGAGTTGATGAAGTTGTGCCGGAGCTGCGAACAATTGGCTGCTTCGCGGGAGAGATCGAGCTCGTCGCGCAACGAGCGCTCGAATTCGCGCACCACTTCGCGCGGCCGCAGGCGCTTGCCGTCGGACCATAGCTTCTCCAGGAGGAGCGCAGCCGTGTGCAGGAGCGACAGATCCTTGCCGATCACGCGTTCGATGCCCGGACGCAGCACCTTGATCGCGACCTTGGTTCCGTCGGGCAATTCGGCGAAATGCACCTGGGCCACCGAGGCGCTGGCGATCGGCGTGCGATCAAAGGCCCGGAAGACGGTGTCGACCGGCTTCTGGTAATTGCGCTCCAGGATGGCGACTACCGTGTCCGACGCGAACGGCGGCACACGATCCTGAAGTCGCGCAAGCTCATCGGCGAGCTCCGGCGGCAGCAGATCGCGCCGGGTGGAAAGCATCTGGCCGAACTTGACGAAGATGGGACCGAGTGCCTCGAGGGCGAGCCGCAGCCGGACCGCACGGGGCGTAGTGAAGTCACGTCCGAACCGGACGAAGCGGGCGAGCGGCGCGATCGCGACAAAGCGCTCATGCCCGAGGAGGTATTCATCGAGTCCGTAGCGCAGGGCCACCAATAGGATGCGGGCAAGGCGGGTGATGCGCATCCCCGCGATTGTAAGGGATCACCCTGGCCAGCCTTTGCTGCGTCGGCTCATCGGCAGCGCGTGCGGCCGTGCCCGCCTTTGCCCCGAGGAGCGGGCGCGCCGGCGATCCTTTGACGCGTCAGCAGATCGTCAGGCCGCGCAACACCGAGCGCGACCGTTATCGGGCGATGCGTGGGTCATGGCGTGAAAGCTCGACGGTGCTTGGCGAGCGCATCGAGGCGCATCGCCAGGGCTTCCACGCGCCGCTCGAGCGCGGCAGCTTGCTCGGCAAAGACGCGCGCCTCTTCGGTGCTCGCAAAGAGGCCCGCCTGGTCGCGCCAATAACTGGTGATGTTCTCCGCAATGCGCTGGGCCGCGTGATCCGGGAATGCGAGCGCGGAGCGGCCGGCGCCTGCCAGCCGTTGTCCGGCAATGGGTCCGAGCCATTGGCCGAAGAGCGCCTCGACCCAGAACGGCGTTGTTTGTGCCAGCTCGCGCAGCGTCGCGGTGAGCGCCGGGTCGCCCTCCGCGGCGACGGCGCTATCCCAGCGCGACGGGTCGGACAGGAATCCGGGAACAGCCCAGGGCGAAATCGAGAGTCGAAGGTCGGGTGCGCCCTCGGACAATCCGTACCCGGCGAGCAGCCCGGACGAATCGATGCGCATGGCGGCAACGAAGGGGCCGGAGACTACTGCAAAGCTGCGTCCGCCGTGAACGGCGAGGCGCTCACGCGCCCAACTCTCGCGCTCGAGCATCCGGTTGGCAAGCGTGGCGGCGGCGTTCATTGCCCTAGGCCCTGATCCGCGCCGCCCGCCATCTCTGCATCGTCACCCCGCCGTCGCGAGATCGTTCTGCTGGATTCCCGCGAGGAGCCATCCCGACGAGTCGTCGACCGGTTTGCTCAGGTTCCAGGTCTCATCGAAGGGCTTCGGCGTCGCCGCGCCATCTTCGCGCAGCAAACCGGTGAACTGAACGCTCGCCCAATGCTCCTTGCCCTCGGTGACGACTTCGAGCACTTCCGCATCCAGGCGCACGACCTCCGTAGGCGTGTGGGTGTTGCGCGCGACGAGATCGCGATTTACTTCATCGAACATCGCCGGCGTCATCACGTCGGCCAGGGCCGCGCGGTCACCGTTATCCCAGGCGCGCTGGAGCTGGGTGAACTGCATCCGGGCCTGGCGCAGGAACGCCTCGCGGTCGAAACCGGGCGGCAACGCTCGCCCAGCCGCTGCGGCAGCGACGCCGTTGCTGCGAAGCGCCGGCTCGACACGGTCCGGTCCGCCCCAGGCGGATTCGCTGCGCGTTGCCGCGGGCGCTCGTGGAGTAGCCGCGGGGCCCCCTGCGTACTGCATGGCGGTCTGCGAGCGGCGCGCCAGAAACGCGCGCACGACGAACACCACCGCTATCGCAAGAAGGGCGAGCAGCAGGAAGCTTCCGAATCCTTCCGGCAACCCGAAATGCGAAAGAAGTGCCGCGATGCCCAGCCCGGCTGCAATGCCGGCAATCGGGCCCAGGAAGCGCGACATGCCGGTGCGCGGCGCCGCGGTGGCGGGAATGGCCGCCGGAGCAGCCGCGCGGGGCGCAAGCGCGCCAGGTTGCGCGGGCATGACCGGTTGCGTCGCAGCGCCAGGTGCCGGGGTCACGGCCGCCGGGGCGCGGGCGGCCGGCGGCGCGATGCTTTGCCGCTGGATACCCAGGCTGCGTCCTCCACCCATCCGGGCCGCTTCGACTGCGCCGGTGGCTGCAAGCAACGCGATCAGCACTGCTAGAACAGGGATCAATGGTTTGCGTAGCACGTGATGTCTCCTCAATTCGCCGGTTGCGCCGGGCGCTTTTGGCGTCAGTACGTCAATACACGTGACCGAGGTGGAGCGCAACGACTCCAGCCGCCAGGTTGTTCACTTCGACCTTTCCAAACCCTGCTTGTTCCATCATCGCCTTGAGCGTTGCCTGATCCGGATGCATGCGGATCGATTCTGCAAGATACCGGTAGCTTGCGTCGTCCCCGGCGACGAGCTTGCCAAGGCGCGGCAGGACATTGAAACTGTACCAATCATACGCGGGCGAGAGCGGCGCCCATATCCGGGAGAACTCGAGCACGGAGGCCACGCCGCCAGGTTTCAGCACCCGACGCATTTCGGCCAGGGCGCGCTCCTTGTGCGTCACGTTGCGCAAACCGAACGCGATGCTGACGCAATCGAACTGCCGATCCGGAAACGGGAGCCGCTCGGCGTCGCATTGCACCGCCGGTAACGCGATACCGCCGTCGAGCAGCTTGTCGCGCCCCGCCGCCAGCATCGAACCGTTGATATCGGTAAGGACGGTCACGCCGGAAGGTCCGACGCGCTCGGCAAAAAGGCGCGCCATGTCGCCGGTGCCGCCGGCAAGATCGAGAACCCGCATGCCCGGCCGCACCCGCGTGGCCGCGACCGCGAAGCGCTTCCACAGCCGATGCAAGCCCGCCGACATGAGATCGTTCATGAGGTCGTACTTGCCGGCGACCGAATCGAACACTCCGCGCACGCGCCGCCGCTTTTCTTCGGCCGAGACTTCCTCGAAACCGAAATGGGTGGACTCGCTCACGTCATGCACCCGAAGCCAACCAGCCTGCAAGCGGCTGCCGATGACCCGGTAATCATTTCGAGCAGGAGGAACGGGGTGCGGGGACGGCGCCTGCGAGCGCCTCCCGGCTCGCGCCAGCTGCCGCCAGCCGCTGCAGGTAACGGTCCCACAGCTCGTCCTGGCGCAGACCGAGATCGTGGAGATAATCCCACGCGTATATACCCGAGCTGTGGCCGTCGGAGAAGCTCGGCCGGATGGCATAGTGGCCGACCGACTCCACCTCGCTGATCGTTACGTCGCGCTTGCCCATCTGCAGCGTTTCCTGCCCGGGGCCGTGGCCGCGCACCTCGGCGGAGGGTGAATACACGCGCAGGAACTCGTAAGGTAGCCGGAAGGTCAGGCCGTCGCTGAAAACAAGCTCGAGCACGCGCGACTGCTGATGCAGGGTGATCGCAGTCGGGCGAGGAGTATTGGCGTCGAGGCCAGCCATGGAGGTGCGCCGCTTTCGCGCGGCGCGGCGTGCAACAGAGGAGGACTAGAGTAACACAGCGCCCCTTCATGCGCGGGGCGCCGCGCGCTCCGGAAGTGGCTCGGGCGGGCGACGAACAGGCCGCTCGAACCGGATCAGTGCCGGCGATCCGCGTTTTGCCTCACCACCCGAAATACCCGGCGTCAGAACTGATTGGTCGGCGCGGGGGCGTCCGGCATCATGTCCAGATTGCCGATGCCGGAAAACACGTTGCGGTTCTTCGATTCCTTGCCGTGCAGCTTGATCTCCAGGCGGAGGTCATTGAGCGAGTCGGCGTTGCGCAGGGCATCCTCGTAGCTGATGAGGCCGGCCTCGTAGAGATCGAACAGCGATTGGTCGAAGGTCTGCATGCCGAGCTCGCGCGACTTTTTCATGATCTCCTTGATGCCGGAGACGTCGCCCTTGAAGATGAGGTCGGAGATGAGAGGCGAGTTGAGCATGACTTCGACTGCCGGCACGCGGCCGCGGCCGTCGCGCCGGGGAATGAGGCGCTGGGCGACGAACGCGCGCACGTTGAGCGACAGGTCCATCAGCAACTGGGCGCGGCGCTCTTCGGGGAAAAAGTTGATGATCCGGTCGAGCGCCTGGTTGGTGCTGTTGGCGTGCAGGGTCGCCATGCAAAGGTGGCCCGTCTCGGCAAACGAGATCGCGTAGTCCATCGTTTCACGCTCGCGCACTTCACCGATCAGGATCACGTCGGGCGCCTGGCGCAGGGTGTTCTTGAGCGCAACCTGCCAGCCGTCGGTGTCCACGCCGACCTCGCGCTGGGTCATGACGCAGTTCTTGTGATCGTGCACGAACTCGATCGGATCCTCGATGGTGATGATGTGGCCGAAGCTGTTCTCGTTGCGATAGCCGAGCAGCGAGGCCATCGAGGTGGACTTGCCGCAGCCCGTCGCGCCGATGAAGAGCATGATGCCGCGCTTGGACATGATGACGTCCTTCAGCACCGGCGGCAGCGCGAGCTCGTCGAACTTCGGGATGTCGGTGGTGATCGTGCGCAGTACCATCCCGACCCGGCTCTGCTGCACGAAAGCGTTGACCCGGAAGCGGCCGATGCCGGGCGGCGCGATCGCGAAGTTGCATTCCTTGGTGCCTTCGAACTCGGCCGCCTGCTTGTCGTTCATGACGCTGCGCACCAGCTCGATGGTGTGCTGCGAGGTCAGTGCCGTTTTCGAAACCGGCGAAATCTTGCCGTCGACCTTGAGCGCCGGCGGAAAGCCCGCGGTGATGAAGAGGTCCGAGCCCTTCTGCTTGACCAGAAGCTCGAGCAGCTCGTGGATGAATCGGGTGGCGCGTTCGCGTTCGATGATCGTTCTCCTGCCGTGGTGGTTGCACGCAGCCTTGCGGCCGCGCAGGGCCGGGGGCTCAGCCGACGAAGAGTTCCTTGTTGACGGCGCGATTGCGCGCTTCGGCCACATTGACCACGTTGCGCCTGACGAGATCGACCAGGCATTGATCGAGCGTCTGCATGCCGATCGACTGGTTGGTCTGGATCGTCGAATACATCTGCGCAACCTTGTTCTCGCGGATCAGGTTACGGATGGCCGGGTTGCCGATCATCACCTCGTGGGCTGCCACGCGACCCTGGCCGTCCTTGGTCTTCAGCAGCGTTTGCGAAATGACCGACACGAGCGACTCCGAAAGCATTGAGCGCACCATGTCCTTTTCCTGCGCGGGGAAGACGTCGATGATGCGGTCGATGGTCTTGGCGGCCGAGCTCGTGTGCACCGTGCCGAACACCAGGTGGCCCGTTTCGGCCGCGGTGAGCGCCAGGCGGATCGTCTCCAGATCGCGCATTTCGCCGACCAGGATGTAGTCGGGGTCTTCCCGCAGGGCGCTGCGCAGCGCGTTGGCGAACGACAGCGTGTGAGGGCCGACTTCGCGCTGGTTGATCAGGCACTTCTTCGAATCGTGCACGAACTCGATCGGGTCCTCGATCGTCAGTATGTGGCCATACTCGTTCTCATTGATGTGGTTCACCATCGCCGCGAGGGTGGTGGACTTGCCCGATCCCGTCGGGCCGGTGACCAGGATCAGTCCGCGCGGCCGGTTGGTGAGCTCGGCGAACGTCTTGGGGGCATTGAGCTCCTCCAGCGAAAGCACCTTGGAAGGAATCGTCCGGAACGCTGCCGCGGCGCCGCGCTCCTGCCTGAACGC
>JBDUCE010000432.1:0-2874 GCA_040003635.1 Betaproteobacteria bacterium | reverse complement strand
GCCGCCGACAATCGCGTGCCGATGTATGTCGCGATGCCCTCGCCCACCCTCGACCCTGCGCTTGCCAGCGGCGCTCACATCCCCATCGAGTCGCGCAGCGGCGATGAAGTGCTCTCGGTGAGCGGGCGCGACGCGTATGGTCAGATGACGACGGTGCAGATCGCGCCGGCCGGTACCCGCGCGGTCAACTTTGCCTTCGATGTGACGCCGGCACGCCTCCTGGCCGGATTGCTGACCGAGCGCGGGATCATTCCCGCCAACGCCGAGGCGATCGCGCGCACTTTTCCGGAGCGGTTTGTCCCATGACCGGCCCCATGCACGACGAAGTCGCGCTGCGCCTCGCGGTGGTGTCGACGGCCCGCGCGATGAGCGTCGCGGGCCTTACCCGAGGCCGCTCCGGCAATGTCAGCGCGCGCTGGCGCAGCGATCGCTTCGATGGCCTGCTGATCACACCCACCGGAATGTCCTACGCTACGATGGGCCCCGCCGATGTGGTGGCGCTGCATCGCGACGGCAGCCTTCGGGACGCCGGCGCCCGCATTCCATCGTCGGAATGGCGCTTCCACTGCGAGATTTATGCAGCGCGCCCCGATGCCGGCGCCATCGTTCATACGCACTCGCCCTTTGCCACCACGCTAGCCTGTCTGGCGCGCGGCATCCCCCCCTTTCATTACATGGTCGCCGCCGCGGGCGGCCACGATATTCGCTGCGCGCCTTACGCGCGCTTCGGCTCGGCCGAGCTCGCCCATGCCGCGGTGGCGGCGCTGCAGGAGCGCAAGGCGTGTCTGCTCGCCCATCACGGCATGATCGCGATCGGCGACAGCGCCGCGGACGCGTTGGCGTTGGCGATCGAGGTCGAAGGACTCGCCCAGATATACTGGCGCGTCCTTCAAATTGGCGAACCCGTGCTGTTGTCCACGGCAGAGATGCAGGCTGTGGTCGACAAGTTCGTCACGTACGGTCAGCAGGACACGGGCGACCACTGAAATCGCGTTGGCAGTCGCGTCCGCATCCGCCCGCGCGAACTGCCCATCGAGAAGCCGTCCTGCCGTGCGTCGGCTCGCGGCATGCGCTGCCTCCTCTTTGGGACTAATTTTCTTGTCTCGGTGTCGTTATGACGATAGCATGCCACCCTCTACGACTGGTGCCCGGGCCTCGAGGTCCGGCTACCGATTCGCACCCGCACCCTCGCTCATGCTCGATACCATGACGTCAAAGCTCCTCCGCTCCGTTGTTGCGCTCGCCTGCTGCCTGGTTGCCTATCCGGCGCTTGCGCACCGCCTCGGCGATCCCCTCGAGGCCGCTGCAACCGCGCCGGCCGAGAGCGCTCCGGTCGAGCGGGTAAGCGGCATCGTGCACCGCCTGACGATCGACGATCGTGTGGCCGGCCTGGTGGTCCAGGTCGTTTCGCTGGAACAGGACGACGGCAAGGCCGTGCTGCTGCAGAGCGCGCAAGCCGCAGAGCTCGTTGCCGATTCACGGGTCGAGGTCACGGGACGCCGCAACGGCAAGGCGCTGTTCGCGAGTGGCATCCGCAAGTTGGCGGACGCCGGGCCGCGTGGTCCCCAAAAAGCAAAACCGGCTGCGCGGGCCGAAGGCAAGCTCGCGCTGTTGCATGCGGATTACTTCGCCGAGGGCCGCAGCGAGTTCCTGTTCGAGGTCCACGACAGTGCCGGCGAGGTCACCCCGCTCCGGTTCCATGTCGTTCCCGAAGCGCTGCAGCGGGGCATGCAGGTCGTGGTGGAAGGGCATGCCAGCGCGGACGCGACGGGGCTGGTGCCGGACACGGTCACCATCCTGGCGCTGCCCCCGGCCGGCAATCCGAAGGGCCTCGCGAAAGCGGTCACGACCAACAACGCGCTGGTCATCCTGATGACCTTCTCCGACTCCCCCGCGGTGCCCTTTACTCCGGCGAACGTGCAGGCCGTATTCGCGGGAGGACCCGGAAGCGGCAGCGTGGTCGAATACTTCAAGGAAGCTTCGTTCGGGCAGCAGCTTCTCAATGCCACGGTCACCGGTTGGCTGCCCACCAACGTCCCCGCACCGGCCGGATGCGATTGGACCAAGATGGGGCAACTCGGCCGCAACGCCGCCGTTTCCGCAGGCTACAGTCCCGCCAGCTATCAAAATCTGGTGTACGTCTTCCCGCAGGTGAGCGCGTGTGGCTGGCTCGGCCTCGCGTATATCAGCGGCAACGGGGTATGGATCAACGGCAGGAACACCACGCCGGTGTATGGGCACGAGCTTGGCCACAACCTCGGGCTGCTGCATGCCGCGAGCTTGCGCTGCAGCGGCGGCGTTGCCATCGGCGGGTCCTGCAGCGTGAGCGAATACGGCGATCCGTTCGACATCATGGGCAACCAGTCGGCGATGCACGTCAATGCCGCGCAAAAACTCGATCTCGGGTGGATTGCGGCGGGTACGGTGGCGACGTACGGCACCGGGACCGCGACGTACGTCCTGAATCCCATCGAGAACGCCGGCGGCAGCCTGTATGCGGTCAAGATCGCGGCCGCGGCGAACCGTACCTATTGGCTCGAGTATCGACAGCCGATCGGCTTCGACGCGGCGCTGTCGAGTTTTCCCAATAATGGCGCGCAGATCCGGGTGGCCAGTCCTTTCGAAACGTTGTGCACCGGATGCGACAGCTTCAGCGATGACACCGAGCTGCTCGACATGACGCCCGGCACGGCCAGCTTTACCGATGCCGCGTTGGTCGTAGGGCAAACGTTCACCGATAGCGCGTACGGCATCAGCATCGCCGTTCTCGGAGCCACGGGAACGGCGCTGACGGTTCGGGTGAGCCCGCCGAGTACCATCGCCGCGACGACAACCTCGATCACCAGCTCGCTCAACCCGGCCCCGGCTGGGGTC